>DAHWDR010000256.1:0-3476 GCA_027330745.1 Acetobacteraceae bacterium
CCGATGATCGGGAACAAGTTGAGTACGCCGGTGGGCGTGACGGTATTCGTCGAATCGAAGCTGTCGCCCGTGATCGTCGCGCCGGTTCCGTAGGTGAAGATGAAGCCGACGAACGAGGTAGGCGCGCCATAGGAGAAGCTGCCGGACACGTAGGACGGTGGCGCGATGAGGATCTGGGTCGCGGACACGGTGACATAGCCGTACGGCGTGTCGAACGATGTACCGGTCGCGTTGAGGGTGACCGCGCCGTAATCGTTGTTGCGCGAAGGGGCATTGAATGCGACATCCACGCTCGCGCCCAGCAGACCGGCTTGCGCTGGGGCGCTGGCCAGGCCCAGGCCAAGGGCCGCCCCGGCAAGCCACGCGATCCGTCTGATCATGATGTTCCAACTCTTGCAGCGCCGTATCGGAATATATCCAGGCGTAACACCATCAGGCAATATGCGTCCGTGCCGGGATCGCAACCGACCGGACGGCGTGTGCTGCGTCATATCCTCCGGCGCAGATCCAACGTGCGTGGCGTTTCCCGGGCCGCCACCACCACCGGTTCCGCCATCGGTCCCGTTGTGTGGCCGAACGGGAAGAACCGCGCCCGACGCCGCGCTTCCGCCTCGTTCGCGTTCACCGGGAAATGTTCGTAGCTGCGCCCGCCGGGATGGGCCACATGATGCGTCATCCCGCCCAGGCTGCGGCCGGACCAGCGGTCGTACAGGTCGAACACCAGCGGCGTCTGCGCCGGCAAAGTGGGATGCAACCCCGATGGCGGATGCCACGCCTTGAAGCGCACGCCGCCCACGACCTCCCCGGCCCGGTCGGTCGGCGTCAGCGGCACGGCGTGGCCGTTGCAGGCCAGCACGAAGCGTTCCGGGACGAACCCGCTGACCCGCGCCTCCACCCGCTCAACCGAGCTGTCCACGTAGCGCGCGGTCGCCCCGCCAGCCGGCTCCTCGCCCAGCACGTGCCAGGGCTCCAGCGCCTGGCGCAGTTCGATCCCGAGGCCGCCGATGGTCACGGCGCCGATCACGGGAAAGCGGAACGCCAGATGCGGCGCGAACCAGCTCGGGTCCAGCGCGAACCCCAACGCGGCCAGATCCGCCAGAGCGGCGATGAAATCCTGCTCCACATAATGCGGCAGCATGAAATCATCATGGATTCGGCTGCCCCAGCGGATCAGATCGCGCTCGTACGGATGCGCGGCGAACGCGGCCAACGCGGCGCGCATCAGCAGCAACTGCGCCGCGGCCATGCGCGCGTGCGGCGGCATCTCCAACGCGCGGAATTCCACCAGCCCCAGCCGACCGGTGACGGATTCGGGCGCGTACATCTTGTCGATACAGAATTCGGTGCGATGCGTGTTGCCGGTCATGTCGGCCAGCAGATGGCGGAACAGCCGGTCGATCAGCCAGGGCGGCGGCGCGCGGCTGGGCCCGATCTGGGAAAAGGCGATTTCCAACTCCGCCAGACTGTCCTGACGCGCCTCATCGATGCGCGGATGCTGGCTGGACGGACCGATGAACAAGCCGCTGAACAAATAGGACAGGCTGGGGTGGTTGTGCCAGAATCCGAGCAGCGATTTCAGCAGATCGGGACGGCGCAGGAACGGGCTGTCTTCCGGCTCGGCCGCGCCCATCACCACGTGGTTGCCGCCGCCGGTACCGGTATGGCGGCCGTCGAGCATGAATTTTTCCGCCGCCAGCCCGACCTGGCGCGCTTGTTCGTACAGCGTGGCTCCGCGTTCGGTCAGCTCGGCCCAGCTCGCAGCGGGATGGACATTGACCTCGATCACCCCCGGGTCGGGCGTGATCGAGAACAGGTTCAGCCGCGGGTCGCGCGGCGGCAGATAGCCTTCAAGCACCACCTTGCGGCCTTGTCCGGCGGCGGTGTCCTCGATCGCGGCGGTCAGCGCCAGCCAGTCCTCGGCCTCGGTCAGCGGAGGAAAGAAGACGTGCAGCACGCCCCCGCGCGGTTCGACCACCAGCGCGGTGCGCACCAGTTTGGTCGCGCCGGCATCGGCATCGGCGACCGCTTGCGGGGCGGGGGCGAAGCGGGCGGCGTCGGCCGAGCGGCGGCGCAGCGCGCTTGCCGACGGCAGCCTGGCGCGCGGCGCGAACGGATCGGGCTCGGACGCACTCTCGATGCGGTCGGGATCGGCCCAGGACAGGCGGTCCAGCGGCAGACGAAAGCCGATCGGGGAATCGCCCGGGATCAGGAACAGCGTCCCGCCACGGAACACCCAGCGGCCGGATTGCCAGATTCGCGTGCCGTTCGCGGCGACGCGGCGCAGCGGCAGCACCGAGCCCACCGCGGTGCCAAGGGGCCCGGCGAACACCCGGGCGAGGCGCGCCCGCTCCATCGGGTCAGCCAGGTGCGCGTCCGTAGCCACCACGTTGGCGGGCAGGCGTTGCTCGCGCCATAAATGATAATGCAGGTCCTCATGCGCCGGCAGGATCAGCGCGGGGTCGATCTGCAAGCGTGTGGCGAGCGCGGCGCAGAAAGCGGCGGCGGCGGCGGCGTCCGCGGTGTCGCGATGGTCCGCGCTTGCCAGCAGCGCGGGGTCGCGCCAGACCGGCTCGCCGTCGCGGCGCCAATGCGCGTGCAGCGCCCAGCGCGGGAGCTGCTCGCCCGGATAGTGTTTGCCCGACACGGTCTGCAACGCCGCACCCGGCGCCCAGAGCGGGGTCAACCGGCGCATCAGCTTTTCGGCGTAGCCGCGCTTGGTCGGACCCAGCGCGTCCGTGGTCCATTCCGGCGCGTCGAAATCGCCGGCAGCGACGAAAGTGGGCTCGCCCCCCATGGTCAGGCGCAGATCGGCGCGCGCGAGCGCGCGGTCCACCGCAGCGCCGGCGGTCAGGATGTCCTGCCACGTCGCCTCGGTGTAGGGCTTGGTCGCGCGCGGGGTTTCGGCGATGCGCGCGACGCTCATGTCGAAGCCGAACTCGGTATCCGCCGGTTCCATCAACCCGGAGATCGGCGCCGCCGATTGCGGTTCGGGCGTGGCGGCGAGCGGGATATGCCCCTCCCCGGCCATCAGGCCGGAGGTGGCGTCGAGCCCGATCCACCCGGCGCCGGGCAGGTAGACCTCGGCCCAGGCGTGCAGGTCGGTGAAATCGGCGGTCGGGCCGGCGGGGCCGTCCAGCGGTTCCACGTCGGCCACAAGCTGGATCAGATAGCCGGACACGAAGCGCGCGGCGAAGCCCAGGCGGCGCAGCACCTGGACCAGAAGCCAGGCGGAATCACGGCACGAGCCACGACCGGCGGACAAGGTTTCCTCGGGCGTGAGCACGCCCGGTTCCAGCCGCACGATGTAGCCGATGCGGGATTGGACGGCGCGGTTGATCGCGACCAGCAGATCGATGGTGCGGTCGGGGCCGCGCGGCAGGGTGCGCAACAGGCTGTCCAAACCGATGCCCGCGGGCGCCAGGCGGCGGAACGGCGCCAGTTCGTGATCCAGCACCGGATCGTAGGCGAACGGGAAT
>DAHWDR010000259.1:0-4179 GCA_027330745.1 Acetobacteraceae bacterium
CCGCGCCGGCGACGGGCTGATCTTCCAGGACCTGACGGTGCACAAGGCATTGCCCAACCGCTCCCGCGAGATACGCATGTCGTTCGATGCGCGCTATCATCCCGTGACCGAACCGATCGCCGATACCAACATGCTGCCCTATGCCGGCTGCGGCACCTGGGAGGAGGTGTATGCCGGCTGGGAGCGGAGCGAGGACCAGTTTTACTGGCGCGACCTGGCGCCTGCGGTCGCGCCGCTCGATCGCAGCCATTACGAACGCCGCGACGCCATGGCCTTCGAGATGGCCGAACGTGGCGAGCTTGCGGCGCGCGACGCCATCCTGCGCATCGTCCAGCGCGATCAGGACCCGGCGAAGCGGGCCCGGGCGGAAAGCCTGCTGGCGCGGCTGGACGCGGTCTGATACCAGGCCGTCGGAATCGCTCCGGGTTGACGCAGGTCGGAATCACTGTGTCTCGCGGCATGCAATCCGCACGATTTCCTGGGCAATTTCCTCCGGTGACAGAACGAAGTCGATGCACCCGCTTGCGATCGCATTGCTGGGCATATCCGGATGCGTTGCGGTCGCCGGCTTCTGCGCGATGGTGGTTCCTCCAACATCCTTTATGCGGCAGAGGGCGGCGGCCCCGTCGCCATCATAGCCCGAGACGATGACGGCGATCAGTTTGCCGTTCCAATGCCGGGTCAGGGACTGCATGAACACGGTGATCACGTCAGGCCATCCGCGCGGCTTCGATATGGGCTTCAGACGGAACTCGCCGTTCAGCACATGCAGATCGCGCTGCGCGGGGATGATGAACACGGTATTGGGCGCGATGACCAGTCCCTCCGTGATCAATTTGACCGGCATCCGGGTGTGGCGCGGCAGGAGTTCGTGCAGCAGCGTCGCCACGACCCGAAGATGGTTCACGATGACGATCGCCACCCCCATCTCGGCCGGCAGGTGTTCCAGCAGCCTGATATAGGCATCCAGGCCCCCGGCAGAGCCGCCTACGCAGACGACAGGAAAGTCCCTGTTGTTCATGGTCATCCCTTTCATGACGATCCATCCACGATAGAAGCAGGGGGTCACTGCGCGCGTGACGGGAAGGTGATGCGGGCGGAGCCGACCGGCTTCGTCGAGACCGTGCTGCTGTCGCCAACGCAGGCGGCGTCTTTTTGCCGGGCAGAATGCCACTTATCGAGCGGTCGGCATGTGAGCGACCCTATCTATATATATCGCGCGCCGATCATGGGTTCCATCCATACCTCCGGTCTCCGCAAAGTGAAGCAAGGCTTTGCTTGCACTTCGGTGGGCGGCGATCCAGGTGCCGGTGCGTCGGTGAGAGTGCTGCATCGCGCAGTGTTCTCCCGCGACTTTGGGTGCGCGTCAGCCGGACACGGCGGCATAGGGAACAAAATGGTTTTTCCGGTTTCCCGTCTTGACCAACGAAATGGTAGTCGAGCCCTTATCCCGCCCGTCCCAAAGCCGATTTTTCGAGGACGGCCGCGCGGCGGCCGACGTTCCGGTCCGTCCCGGGGCCGGTCGGCAATGCCCGGGTGGGGCAACGGCGCATCTGAGTAAATCCCGAGCCTGATACCATGCGGTGGATCGATTTACCGTCAGCACCGTAGAAAAGGCGGCGATGGTCGTTGCCTGCACAAGGCTACCACGATTGGTCCCCCATTTCTGTAACCGACGTCGAAAGAGTGGATCAGCGACCGCCTTCCTGCGCGCCGCGCAATTTCGTAGGCCACACCCCGCAGGGCGGAACCATAGCTCCGCAGCAAGGCGTTACCGTATCATGAATTTGCGCGAAGGGTGACTACCGATGATTCAATCTCATGTTGTTGAAATCGAGGGCGCCTTCGTGGGCGCCGCGGTCCGCTCAGCCGACGGGTATCGCTTCGTCGCATTGGACGTGCGCCTCGACGAACTTGACGGCAGGGTTTGGCCGAGCTTGCCGGAACTACGCCGCAACGTCCGCCTGACCGCGCTGGCGCTTCGCGGCACGGTGCCCTGGCCGCCGCCGCCGGCTGTGTGATCGTACCGACGGCAGCGGGTCAGCGGTTCGCGGGCGCGAACGAGAACGCATCCATCCGCAGCACGCCGTAATCGGCGCTCGCATGCAGGCGCGTGGCTTTCGCCCCGTCCCCGGCGGCGCCGAGGGCGACATAGAGCGGGAGCAGATGTTCGTCCGTGGGGTGCTGCTCCTCGGCATACGGCGCGCGCGTGCGGTAGGCGAGCAGGTCGTCGGTGCGGCCCTCGGCCAGCGCGTCGCCCATCCATTCGGCGAACGCGGCGACATCGGGTTCGTCCGCCACCCCCACCGCGTCGCGCCGGATACGGCCCAGATTATGGGTGAAACTTCCTGACCCGATCACCAGCACGTCTTCCGCGGCCAGCGCCGCGAGGGCTCGGCCGAGCGCCAGATGATGCGCCGGATCGCGCCGCGGCTGGATCGCGAGCTGGGCCACCGGAATCGTGGCATCCGGCCAGGCGAGGAGCAGCGGCACCCACGCGCCGTGATCCAGCCCACGCGCCGGATCGATCGCCGCCGGCAGGCCGGCGGCGTCCAGCAGCGCCGCGGCGCGCGCGGCCAGCGCCGGCGCGCCCGGGGCAGGATAGCGGCAGGCGTACAGCGCGGGTGGGAAGCCGTAGAAATCATGGATGGTTTCGTTGCGTTCCGGCGCGCTGAGCGCGGGGCCGCGGGTCAGCCAATGCGCCGAGGCCATCAGGATCGCGCGCGGACGCGGCAGGGTGGCGGCCAGTCCGGCCAGGAACCGGTGCCCGGGCGTATCGGTCAGGACGGTCATCGGCGAGCCGTGGCTGACGAAGATCGGGGCGAGCATGGTGCAACCTCCGGTGGGTCAGGTGGGGAGCAGCGCGAGCAGCGGCGCCAGCTGCATGGTCAGCACGCCATCGGGCTTCTGCAATTCCAGGACGATCGTGAAATGATTGGCCGCGGTCACCGGGATCAGCGCGCCGGGTGCGTGCGCGCGCGCACGGGCGGCGTGCAAGGCGCGGCTGTCGGCGACCAGCGGCGGCAGCTCGGCGGTGCCGTAGGCGATCGCCAGCGGCTTGTTCACGACCGGCAGGCGCAGCGGCGAGAGGGTGGCGATTTCCGTATCGGACAGCATCAGTTTCTGATTGAGCTCGGTGTCGCGGAGCGGACCGAGTTCGAACACGCCGGAGATGGCAAGCCCCGCGGCCACCGCCGGGTGACCCAGCAGCAGCGCGGTCAGATGCCCGCCGGCGGACCAGCCGGACAGCACGATCTTCCCGCCGATCCCATGCGCGGGGCCGTTGGCCGCCAGCCAGGTCAGCGCGGCGGTGATTTCCTCGGCGATCTCGGTCAATGAGGCATCGGGGGCCAGGGTGTAGCCGGGGACCGCGGCGGACCAGCCGCGCGCATGGGGGCCTTCCATCAGGCAGGCGAATTGCTCGCGCGAATTGCGCTGCCAGTAGCCGCCATGGATGAACACCAGGCACGGGGCAGCGGGATCGGCGGCGCGGAACAGGTCGATCTTCTGGCGCGGACCGGGGCCATAGGGGATATCGAGCTGTTCCGGATGGGCGGCGCGGAACGCGGCCGAGCGGGATGCGCGCGCGGCATTCAGCGCCGTGCTGTCGGCGACGGCGTTGGTGTTGTCGTAGGCGGCGTCGCGGTCCGCGTGCGACAGGCGGCCCCAATGACGGAGAAGATCGGGGTGGAGAGGATCGCGATCGGGGTGGTCCATGCGGCGGCTCCGTGCTGCGCCGGCAGCGGTATCATGGGGCGCGGCCGGCGACCACCGGGGTTTGCGGGGAGGGCGGGCCGAGCGCAGGTTGCGCGTCGAAACAGGCCGCGCGCAGGTTGCGCGTCGAGACAAAAAGGAGACCGCCATGACCGATGTCATCCGGGCCGGCAGCCGCGCCACGCGCATTGCCGCGGCCGCGCAGTTCACCGGGGCCGTGTTCAACGACGAGATCATCGCACCCACCGCGCCGTCGCGGCTGCGGGCGTCGCTGGTCAGTTTCACGCCCGGCGCGCGGACCGCCTGGCACAGCCATCCGGTGGGGCAGACGCTGTATTGCGTGTCCGGCATCGGGCGGGTGCAGTTCGCGGGCGGGCCGGTGCGGGCGCTGTTCCCGGGCGATACCGTGGCGATCCCGCCGGATATGCGGCACTGGCATGGGGCGGCGCCGGACCGGATCTTCGC
>DAHWDR010000281.1:0-3651 GCA_027330745.1 Acetobacteraceae bacterium
GCACCCGCTTTGGCGACATCATCGTCAAGCCGCTGTTCGGCAATGGCGGCGCCGGGGTGTTCCGCATCAAACCCGATGACGAAAACCTCGCCTCGCTGCTGGAGATGCATTTCGCCCGTTCACGCGAGCCGCTGATGATCCAGCGCTACGAACCCGCCGTGCGCCAGGGCGACAAGCGCATCATCCTGGTTGATGGCGAGCCGATGGGCGCGATCAACCGCGTACCCGCCGCCGGCGAAGCGCGCTCGAACATGCACGTGGGCGGGCGACCGGAGAAATGCACGCTGACCGCGCGCGACCGCGAGATCTGCGCCGCCATCGGCCCGACCTTGCGCGAACAGGGGCTGATCTTCGTCGGCATCGACGTGATCGGTGACTATCTGACCGAGATCAACGTCACCTCGCCCACCGGCATCCAGGAAATCGGCCGCTTCGACGGCACCAATCTGGCCGGGGCGATCTGGGACCGAATCGAGGCGAAAGTGGCCGCCTCAGCCTGACAAGCAGTCCAGCACCGTCACCGGATAGAGCCCGGCGCGGGCATCGGCGGTGATGAAGCGGGCCCGCTCGGCCTGGGCCTGGGCGATCAGCAGGTGGTCGAACGGGTCGCGGTGATGCGCCGGCAGCGCGGCCAGCCGGCGCAGATGGGCCGGCCGGATCGGCAGTAGCGGGAACGCCGCCTCGGTCGCGCGCAGTAGCGCCGGGATATCGGCCGCGAGCTTGCCGATCCGCTGCTTGACGGTGATCTCCCACAGCGAGACCACGCTCACCAGCGCCTCGGTCGCCGGATCGGCGATCAGCGCGCGCGGGGCCGGACCCAGCCGGTCATCGTCGGCCAGCCACCATAGCAGGGCATGGGTGTCGAGAAGGCATTTCACGCGAGCCATGCTGCCGCCCCGCCGATGAAGAACGCGTCAACGCCGGGGTATCAACCGGCGCCGTCCATCGCGTCCAGGATATCGTCGGGCGTGGCGTCGAAATCGGCGGCCATGCGGATCTGCCCGCGCAGCGCCCCGGGGCGGCGCGGAGCGGCGGCGGGCGGCGGCGGGCGCAGCTCGGCCAGCACCTTGCCATGCGCCGCGATCAGCACCGTCTGCCCCGCCGCCACGTCGCGCAGCAAGGTGGTCAGGTGGTCACGGAACTCGCGCACCCCCACATGGCGGTTCGCGTTTTCGGTGGCGAGCATGAATCAGCCTCCGTAATGCCCACCAAATATGTACGCATTCCCCCTCCCCCACAAGCCCTTTCCCCCGCCCGTGCCTCAGGGCAGCATCGCCGCAAAATCGCCACTCGGGGAGACCGTCATGCGCCCATCTTCCATCCCCCATGTCGCCATCATCGGCGCCGGCATCGGCGGCCTCGCCGCCGCCATCGCCCTCGGCCGCATCGGCATCGACGTCTCCGTCCACGAACAAGCCCGCGCCTTTGCCCGCGTCGGCGCCGGGGTGCAGATGCTGCCCAACGCCTGCCACGCGCTGCGCGGCCTCGGGCTGCTCGATCACCTCGAAACCGTCGGCTTCCAGCCCTTCTCGCATCTCAACCGGGTCTGGGATTCGGGCGAGGTGGTGCGCGAGCTGCCGATGCCGCCCACCCTCTACGGCGCCCCGTTCCTCTGCCTGCACCGCGCTACCCTGCACCAGGCCCTGGCCGGGGCGGTGCCCGCCGGGCGCATCCACCTCAACCGCCGCCTCTCCGGCATCGAATCCGCCGGTGCCCGCCATCGCCTGGTCTTCGCCGACGGGACCAGCGCCGAGGCGGACGCCGTGATCGGCGCCGACGGTGTCCATTCCGCCACCCGCGCGCTGCTGTTCGGCCCCGACGCGCCGCTGCACAAGGGCCGGATCGCCTATCGCGCCGTGTTCCCCGCCGCCCGGATCGCCGGGCCGGGCATCCGCCCCTCGCGCACCAAATGGTGGGGCGAGGACCGCCATATCGTAATCTACTATACCGACGCGGCGCGGTCGGAGCTGTATTTGGTTACGTCCGTCCCCGAGCCCGGCGATTTCATCACCGCCGAATCCTGGTCCGCCGCCGGTGACGTGACCGAATTGCGCGCGGCCTTCGCGGGCTTCCACCCCGAGGTGCGCGCGGTGCTGGACGCCTGCCCCGCCTGCCATAAATGGGCGATCCTGGAACGCGAACCGATGCCGCGCTGGGGCGCGGGCGCCGTGACCTTGCTGGGCGATGCCTGCCATCCGATGACCCCCTACATGGCGCAGGGCGCGGCCACCTCGATCGAGGACGCGGTGGTGCTGGCCCGCTGCCTGGACGGCGCCACCGACCTGCCCGCCGCGCTCCGCCGCTACGAGGCCACGCGCCAGCCCCGCACCGCCCGCATCCAGGCGATCAGCAGCGCCAATACCTGGATGCGCGGCGGCGAGGACGATCCGCGCTGGCTGTATGGCTACGACCCCTGGTCGACGCCGCTGGTAGCCCCGATGGCAGACCCGATCGCAGCCAGCGCGCCATAGCTGGTGCGCGCGATCCCGGCCAACGCCGCCGCCACGGCGGGATCGAGCAGGGCCGCCAGCTCGGCCTCGGGTTCGTAATCCGGCATCAGCGCCACCAGGGCGGCATCGCGCGTCACCGCCGGGTGGCTGTACACCTCGCTGACCCCAGATGGCAGCAGCGGGAACAGCGCCGCCAGCCGGTCCGCGGTCATGTGCCCCGACCACGCCAGGCCGAAGCACGCATCGGCCACCGCCAGACCCGCCCGCCGCGCCTGGGCGCGCAGCAGACGCGACCACAGAAACAGCGCCCGATCGCCCAGCCCCGGCCGGCCGCCGGCGGCCATCAGCACGGAGGGAGGCTCCGCCGGCACCCGCAGCGCCCGCAGCCCGTGGCGACGCCCTTCCGCGATCATCAGCCGCCCCACGGTCGGGTGCAGATGCATGTGCTTATGGGCATCGGCGTGATCCAGGTTCAGCCCGGTCGCGGCGAAGGCGGCGAATTGCGCGGCGATCTCGGCCGCCAACTGGCGCCGGACGCGCGGGTGGAACGCATAGCGCAGCCCAAGGCGCAGTTGGTCCGAAGGGAACCGCCCGTCCGTCCCGACCAGATCCGGAATCGCCGCCGGCGGCAGTACGGCCGGACCTTCGATCGCCACCAGATGCAATCCGACCCGCAAACCGGGCAAGGCGCGCGCGCGGCGGACCGCGTCGGCGGCGGCGGGGCCGGCGACCATCAGACTGGCCGCGGTCAGGATGCCGTCGCGATGGGCCCGCACCACGGCTTCGTTGACCGCCTCGGACAGGCCGAAATCATCGGCCGAGACGATCACCTGACGCGAGTCTGGGACCTGACGGGACTCTGCCATCCGTTGTATGGATCGGCCGCGCGCTCAGCGCTGGCCGTGGCCGGGGGCATCGCGCTGTTCGTACGCCTCCACGATTCGCGCCACCAGCGGATGGCGCACCACGTCGCGCGAGGTGAACCGAACCACCCGGATGCCGGCCACCCCATCCAGCGTCTCCAACGCGTCGCGCAACCCGGACGGCACGCCGGACGGCAGATCGACCTGGGTCAGGTCGCCGGTGATGACCATGCGCGTCCCCTCGCCCATGCGGGTGAGGAACATCTTCATCTGCACCGGAGTGGTATTCTGCGCCTCGTCCAGGATCACATAGGCATGGGCCAGCGTGCGCCCGCGCA
>DAHWDR010000360.1:0-2058 GCA_027330745.1 Acetobacteraceae bacterium
GACGATGTGGAACCCGATGGTGAACGCGAACTGGGCGCGGGCGATCAGAATGGCGAGCGGCACAATAGCCTCCGGCAGCCAGGACCGCCCCGATTTGGGGCCGGCGCGCCCGTTCCAACACCTTCGCCGCGCCACCGCAAGGATAATCGCTGTGCTATACAGCCTCCATGCCCCCGATACGCCGCCTCGCCTTGCTGGTCTTGCTGCTTCCGGCCCTGGCCGGCTGCGCCAATCTGCTCGCGGAACGCGAAACCAGGCTGCGCCGTCTTGTCGGCCAGCCACTGGCGGCCCTGATCGCCGCCGAGGGCGTGCCCGATCGCAGCTTCGACCACGGCGGCGTGACCTATCTGGCGTATCTCCGCCGGCGGGTCGATTTCATTCCCCCGCCGCCGATGATCGGCCCGCCTTGGTCTCCGGGGGGCTTTCCCGGCCCGCTGGGTTGGTATCCCGAACCCCCGCCCAGGGCGGTGATGCGCAGTTGCCAGACCGTGTTCGCGGTGAAGCGCAACATCGTGACCGGCTTCACCCTGAACGGGAACGATTGCGGGTGACCCGCGCCATGCCCCTGGCCGATGTCCGCCGCTTCATCGCGGTGCTGGCCGCGCACAACCCGGCCCCACGCTCCGAGCTGCACTACACCGACCATTTCACGCTACTGGTCGCGGTGGTGTTGTCCGCCCAGACCACCGACGCCGCGGTGAACCGCGCCACCCCGGCCCTGTTCGCCGCCGCCCCCGACGCCGCCGCCCTGGCCACGCTGGGCGAGGCAGGCATCGGCCGCCATATCCGCACCCTGGGCCTGTGGCAGGCGAAGGCCCGTCATCTGGCCGCCCTGGCCGCGCTGCTGCGCGACCGCCACGCCGGCCAGGTGCCGCACGACCGCGCCGCCCTGGAGGCCCTGCCCGGAGTCGGCCGCAAGACCGCCAATGTGGTGCTGAACGTCGCGTTCGGCGAACCCACCATGGCCGTGGACACTCATATCTTCCGCCTGGGCAATCGCACCGGTCTGGCGCCGGGCAAGACTCCGCTGGCGGTGGAACAGGCACTGCTGCGCCGCATCCCGACCGATCTGCTGCGCGATGCCCATCACTGGCTGATCCTGCACGGACGCTACATCTGCAAAGCCCGCAAACCGGAGTGCTGGCGCTGCCCCGCCGCCACCTGGTGCCGCTACAACGACAAAACACCAGCCCCAGCCGGGGCCGTTTCCGGAGACGCCGCATGATCCGCCGCTTCGCCCCGCTGCTGGCCGCGCTGCTCGTGACCGGCGTTGCCCACGCCGCCACGCTGCTGCGCCTGTCCGAGACCGCCACGCTCCACGTCCCCCCTGACGAGCTGGTGGCGAGCCTGTCGGCCCAGGCCGCTGCCCCGTCCGCCGCGGCGGCGCAAGCGGCGGTGAACCGGGACGTGGCCGCCGCGCTGGCCGCAGCGCGCTTGCAGCCGGGGGTGGCGGCCACCACCGGCGGCTACGGCACCTGGCAGCATCCGCCGGGAACGCCGGGGGCGGGGACCTGGCAGGCCTCGCAGGGGATCACGCTGACCAGCCATGACGGGACCAAGCTGCTGACGCTGGTCGGGCGGCTGCAGGGGCGGGGGCTGGCGGTAGGCGGGCTGCGCTGGGATCTGTCCGACACGGCGCGGCACGCGGCGCAACGCGAGGCGATGGCGAAGGCCATCACGGCGCTGCGCGGGCGGGCCGAGCAGGCGGCCGGGCTGCTGGGGCTGCGGTTCGTGGCATTCCGCTCGGTCACGCTCGGGCCGCCGCCATCGGTGATGCCGCGACCGATGTTCCGCGCCGCGATGGCCGCCCCGGCGCCCTCCGCGGTGGGGTCCGCGATCGCGGTCAGCGCGACGGTGTCGGCCGAGGCGGAGCTGGCGCCGAAATAGCCGCGTTTGCGTCCGCCCGGGGGGTTGGGTATAGGGGGCGCCGCCCTGATCCCGGATAGCTCAGTTGGTAGAGCAAGCGGCTGTTAACCGCTGGGTCGTAGGTTCGAGTCCTACTCCGGGAGCCAGCGCGCCGCTTCGGTCCCGGCGAACCCGAGGTCGGGATGACCCAGG
>DAHWDR010000363.1:0-2060 GCA_027330745.1 Acetobacteraceae bacterium
CGGCCAGACCATGGATCAGCAGCGGCTCCGCCAGCGCCTGCTCGATCGTCAGGCGCGGATTGAGCGCCGAAAACGGGTCCTGGAACACCAGCTGCATCCGTCGCCGGAACGGCCGCAGCCCGGCGGCGTCCAGCCCGGCGAGGTCGGTGCCGTCGAACACGATGCGTCCGGACTCCGGTGCCAGCGCGCGCAGCACCGCCCGCCCCACTGTGGTCTTGC
This sequence comes from Acetobacteraceae bacterium, assembly GCA_027330745.1. Classification (GTDB taxonomy): domain Bacteria; phylum Pseudomonadota; class Alphaproteobacteria; order Acetobacterales; family Acetobacteraceae; genus JAJZVS01. Next base: position 220 of record DAHWDR010000363.1, read on the forward strand.
CGGACCCCGATTCGCCCACCAAGCCGAGGATCTCTCCGCGCGCCACCGTGAAGCTGACGTCTTCCACCGCGCGTACCGCGCCGCCGGCACGCGCGAACATTCCGCGTCGGACAGCGAAGCTTTTGCACAGGCCGGCTACTTCCAGCAGCGGCGCGCTCAAGCCGCGGCCTCCGCTAGCGTCCGCCAGCGGGCGCAGCGTACTGCATGGTCTTCCCCGCAGGATTCCATGGCGGGCATGGCACTGTTGCAGAGGCCGGGCAGCGCATGGGGGCAGCGAGGGTGAAAGCTGCAACCCGCCGGCAGGCGAAACGGGTTCGGTGCCTCGCCCGGGATCGCCTCAAGACGTTGCGGGACACTATCATCCGTGGACAGCCGCGGCACCGAGCGCAGCAGGCCCTGCGTGTAGGGCATGCGCGGGGCGGCAAACAGCGCCGCGGTCGGCGCCTGCTCCACCACCCGTCCGGCGTACATCACGGTCACGCGGTCGGCGATCTCCGCCACGACGCCGAGGTGATGGGTGATGAACAGCACCGCCATGCCGATCTCACGCTTCATCCGCGCGATCAGATCGAGCATCTGCGCCTGGATCGTAACGTCGAGCGCGGTACTCGGCTCGTCGGCGATCAGCAACCGCGGCCGGCAGGCGAGCGCCATGGCGATCATCACCCGCTGCGCCATCCCGCCCGAGATTTGGTGCGGATAGGCCGAAAGCCGCGCTTCGGGATCCGGAATGCCGAGCAGGGCCAGCATCTCGGCAGCCGCGCGCAGCGCCAAGCGGCGGTCCTTGTGCTGGTGCAGACGCACGGTTTCGGCGATCTGCTCGCCCAGGGTGTAAACGGGGTTCAGCGAGCTCATCGGCTCCTGGAACACCATTGCGATTTCGTCGCCGCGGACGCGCCGCAGGTCGCGGTGAGACAGGGACAAAAGGTCCCGTGTCGTCCCGTCGCGCCCACGGAACAGAACCTGGCCGCCCGCGACCGCGCCGGCCGGGCGTGGCACCAGGCCCATCACCGCGAGGCTGCTGACTGACTTGCCGGATCCGGATTCACCGACCACGGCGAGGGTTTCGCCGTCGCGCACATCGAAGCTGACCCCGTCCACCGCATCGGCGACCCCCTCGTCGGTGGTGAACCGCACCCGCAGGTTGCGCACGCTCAGAAGCGGATCGGTCGTCGCGGACATTATCGGTGTAAGGCTATCGCTGCACCTGGCGGGCGTCAAATCAATCATCCACCCGACGGCACCAAGCCGGGGAGATTCCTTAAACTGAAGGCACTGAGCACCCGCAGGTTCGGGCTCAGCTGCCACGCTGGCCTGGTCCGTCGGCGCTGGAGTTGGATCAGGCGGATGTGCCGTCGTCGATGGCGGGTGGAAGGCGGCGAGTACTGTCGTAATGGTCGTCGGGAAGGATCGTGGCCGAGGCTGGGTCGACACCGAAATGACGGGCGATGCGGGCGGTCCGGTCGGGCCGGTGCAATTGCCGGTCGGCCCGGATGACGAAGCGGCCGGATGTGCGATCGAATAGCACGCGGCCGCGCGGCCATTCGTCGTAGTCCGACCAGAGCGGGGCCGATGGAATGCCGGCCGCCCGCAAGTCGCTGCCGCGGCGATGCGCGAGAGCGGCCCAGTGGTCGGCGTGGCCAGTCTCGATCGTCAGCATTTCGCCGTAGGCAACGGCTTCGGCGAGGGGAACGGAATGAGCGATGAGGGCGGCGCGGTCGTGGTCCGCGACTATCCAGAACAGGCCGATCCGGGGTGAGGCGGGAGGTAAGTCGTCAATCACGTCAGGATGCACTCGCGGGAGACGCGGATAGGCTCGCAAGGCCAACCAGGAGCTACAA
>DAHWDR010000367.1:0-11961 GCA_027330745.1 Acetobacteraceae bacterium
ACGCACCCCTCGGACACACGCGATGCCGCAGCTCCGCCCCGCCCACAGCGCCGAGGTTGGTGCCGTCACCGCCCTGGTCCGTGCCGCATACGCAAGCTGGGTGCCCCGCATCGGCCGCGAACCCGCCCCCATGACCGCCGACTACGCCGCCGCGATCGCGCGCGGCGAGGTGACTGTGCTGGAAGACGCCGGGCTCGAAGACGCCGGGCTGGAAGACGCCGGCGACCTGGTCGGCGTGCTGGTCCTGATCCCCGAAGCCACCGCCCTGATGATCGAGAACGTCGCCGTCGCCCCCGCCTTCCAGGGGCGCGGCCACGGCCGGACCTTGCTGGCGTTCGCGGAACAGACCGCGCGGGCGGGCGGCTATGCGCGGCTGCGGCTGTACACCAATGCGGCGATGACGGAGAATATCGCGTTGTATGCGCGGGGCGGATTCGCGGAAACACGGCGCGTGACCGAGCACGGGTTGCACCGGGTCTATATGGAAAAGCCTATCGACCGATGATCCGCCGCGGCCGGGCCGACGGACGGCAGTCCGATGCCTAGCGCGGCCCGGTCGGCACGTCGCGGAACGCCATCCCCTTGTCGGCGCGGATATCGGGCGGCAGACCCAGCACGCGCTCGGCGATGATGTTGCGCATGATCTCGTCGGTGCCGCCGGCGATCCGCAGGGCCGGAGCATAGAGCAAAGCTTCCTCGAACAACCCCTCCATCGGCATGTCCATCCCTGCCTCGGCCCCGGCGATGCCCAGCAGGTCGAGGCCCCAGGCGGCGATCTCTTGCAGCTTGTTCGCCGCCACCAGCTTGATGATCGAGGATTCCGGCCCCGGTGTCTGGCCACGCGATAGCGCCGTCATGGTGCGGAACTTGGTGAAGCGCAGGCCCTGGGTGCGGGTGTACCACTCGGCCAGTTTCTCGCGCACCGCGGCGTTGCCCAGCGCCGGCCCGTCTTCCAGGGTGAGGTCGCGAGCCAGCGCGAACGCCTCGTCGAAATCGGGTCCGGGGGAGGCACGCATCCCGTAGCGTTCGCGCATCAAGGTGGTCAGCGCCACTTTCCACCCGGCGCCCACCGGGCCGACGCGGCGGTCATCGGCGATGCGGACATCGGTGAAGAACACCTCGTTGAAATGCGCCGAGCCCGAGATCTGGCGGATCGGACGGATTTCCACGCCCGGGGATTTCATGTCCAGGATGAAATAGCTCAGCCCCTCGTGCTTGGGCTTGTCGGGATCGGTGCGCGCCACCAGAATTCCGAAATCGCAATAATGCGCGCCCGAGGTCCAGATCTTCTGCCCGTTCACCACCCAGCCGTCGCCGTCGCGCACCGCGCGCGTGCGCAATGCGGCCAGGTCCGATCCGCCCGCGGGTTCCGAGAACAACTGGCACCACACTTCCTCCCCGCGCAGGCCGGGTGGGGCGAAGCGGGCGCGATGCGCGTCCGTGCCCCAGGTGCAGATGGTGGGCAGCGCCATCGCGATGCCGATGCCGAAAATGCCGGTCAGCACGTCGTAGCCCGCTTCCTCCTGGTCATAGATGATCTGCTGGATCTGCGTGCCGCCACGCCCACCCCACTCGATCGGCCAGTTGATGCCGGCAAATCCCGCCGCTTCCTTGCGGCGCTGGAAATCCTTGGCTGCCGCCAGCGCGCCGGGCTTGTCCTGGCCGCGGCGGTAGCCTTCGACGGCGCCGGGTTTGCGGCGTTCGGCGTTGGCGTCCAGGAACGCGCGAGCCGCGGCACGAAACTCGGCTTCGTCGGGGGAGTCTTCGAAATCCATGCGCAGCTCCTGCGTTCCGTCATCCGCCCGCAGGCGGAGGGGGACCTATGGCCGGGGCTGTCCGCACACCGGGTTCGGAAGGCATCTGTCGCAACGCGGACAGCTTGAACACGTGCATGCAGCATGGCCCAGCATGGGCGCCAGGTCCACACCCCGCGTCCTTTCGTGTGTCGTGCCGCTCGACCGCCGGCACAGCGATCCTGGGTTCGGATCGGCCGAGCGTCCAAGCCGCCTTGGCGGGACCGGAGCACGGACCGGTTCTTCCGCCCGCCGCCCACGGCGCGATGTTGCAGGATAACCGCTCGGCACTTCCGCCGGCACCACCAGTCCGAGGATGAGTTTCGATGCCGAACTCACATTTCGTCGGTGTCTCCATGGTGGCGCGGACGGCATCATACTGGTGCTTGGATGCCGTCGTTGGAATGAGCAAAGCCTTGGCGATGCGCTTGCTGCTCGACGCGACACGCACGGAACGGGTGATCGGCCTGGCGATCGCGGTGCACCGGCACCTCGGACCGGGATTGCTGGAGTCCGTTTACGAGGAGGCGCTGTGCTTCGAGCTCGCGGCGACCGCGATCCCCTTCGCGCGCCAGGTTCCCGTCCCCGTGATCTATCGCGGCCAGCAGATCGCCGCCGGGTTCCGGGCCGACCTGATCGTGGACGACGCGCTACGTCGTTTCGTGCTTTCGGCGCATCTCCGATCGGCGGACCGGGCGACGGCAACGCACGCCACGGCCGGAGGCTGATCGCGCTCCTGCCGCTCAATCCCCCCGCGCCGGCGCGTTGCGCGCCGCCAGCGTATCGATCAGCCGGTGTTTCCATTCCCGCGCCGAACCCAGCGCCAGCGCCTGGGCGCGGGCACGGCGGTAATACAAATGGCAGTCGAACGCCCAGGTGAAGCCCATGCCGCCATGGGTCTGGATGTTCTCCTTGGTGGCAATCCAGCCCGCTTCGCAGGCCGCGATCCGCGCCACCGCGGCGGCGACCGGCAGCTCGGCGCTGTCCGTCTCCAGCGCCCAGGCGCCGTAATAGGCGTTCGCGCGCGCCAGTTCGATCGCGATATAGACATCCGCCAGCTTGTGTTTGATCGCCTGGAACGACCCGATCGGGCGGCCGAAGGCGTAGCGTTCGCGGGCATAAGCGGCGGCCATTTCCAGCGCCGCCTCGGCGCAGCCAAGCTGCTCGAACGCCGCCAGAACCGCGGCACGGTCGATCAGGCGGCGCAGCGCGTCCGGGGTGTCCGCGCCCGGCAACGGTTCCGCCGGCGTATCAACCAGCGTCACCCGCCCGAGCGGACGCGCGGGATCGATTGCTGCGGTTTCGCTGACCGTCAGCCCCGCGGCGTCACGTTCCACCAGCCACAGCAAGCTGCCCGGGCCGGGTGCCGCGATCAGCAGGAAATCGGCCGCCGCCGCGTCCGGCACCGCGACGCGGGTCGCCGTGATCCGGCCCGCCGCAACCGTGCCCGGCATTCGCGCCGGATCGAACGGGCCGGGCGCGGCGGCCAGGGCCACGGTGCCGATCGCCTCGCCCGCCGCCAGTTTCGGCAACAGACGCGCACGCTGCTCGGGACTGCCGAACGCAACCACCGCCTCGGCCGCCAGACACACCGAGGACGACCACGGCAACGGTGCCAGCGACCGGCCCAATTCTTCCGACAACACGCAAAGCGCCAGGTGCCCGAGGCCGGCGCCGCCATGCTGCTCGGGCAGCGCGGCCCCGATCCAGCCCATCGCCGCCAGCTCGGACCACAGCGCGCGGTCCGGCGCTGCGCCTTCCAGGGCGCGGCGCGCCGCCGCGGGCGGACAGCGATCGGCGAGGAAGCGCCGGGCCTCGGCGCGCAGCTGCTTCAGTTCGTCAGGGAAGTCGAAATCCATGCCCCGGTCCTTTCCCCCGTTCGTCCCCGCAACATGAGCGCGGGACGGCGGGCACGGCAAGGACTGCTTGGCCGGACACGCGCGGCGGGTGATGATCGGCGCAACCGAACCGGAGCACCCCATGTCCGACTCCCGTCCCACCGTCCTGATCACCGGCGCCTCCGCTGGTATCGGCGCCGTCTATGCCGATCGTTTCGCTCGCCGCGGCCACGACCTGATCCTGGTGGCGCGCGACGCCGCCCGCCTTGCCGCATTGGCCGCGGAGCTGCGCGCCGCGCATGGCGTGGCCGCGGAGGCATTTCCCGCCGATCTCACCGGCCCCGGCCTGGAGGCAGTGGAAGCGCGGCTGGCCGGGGACGCGCGCATCGGCATCCTGGTCAACAACGCCGGCGCGGTGACCGCGGGCGGGTTTCTCGGCACCTCCGCGGCGCAGATCGATGCGCTGGTGCGCCTGAACATCACCGCCCTGACGCGGTTGGCCGCCGCCGTCGCGCCGCGCTTCGTGGCGGCGGGCACGGGCGCGATCGTCAATGTCGGATCGGTGGTCGGCCTGGCGCCGGAGCGCCCGTTCGGCATCTATGGCGCCACCAAGGCGTATGTCCTGGCGCTGTCGCAGACGTTGCAGGCCGAACTGGGTCCGCGCGGGGTGTATGTACAAGCGATGCTGCCGCCGGCGACGCAGACCGAGATCTGGGCACGCGCCGGCCGCGACACCAGCAAACTGCCACCAATGATGCCCGCCGCGGAACTGGTGGATGCGGCCCTGGCCGGCTTCGACCGGCGCGAGGCGGTCACTTTGCCCTCGTTGCCCGATATCGCGCAATGGGAGGCGTATGAGGCCGCCCGCAAGGCGATGGCCGCGAATCTGCCGCAAGTCCGCGCGGCGGCGCGGTATCGGGAGGCGGCTGCGACGGGTTAGCGATTTCTCCACGTTTCCGGCGCCTTCCTGGCCTGCCGCGCCAGGGAGGCCCCGATGCCGCCAGACCGTTCGATCCTGACCGAACTCACCGACATCCTGCGGGAGGTCGTGGACGATCCCGAGCTTATTCTGACCCGGGACAGCGCCGCCGCCGACGTGGCGGGCTGGGATTCGATGGCCCATATCGCCCTGGTGGTGGAGACCGAGGCCCGGTTCGGTATCACGTTCCAGGCCGCCGAGATCGAAGCGCTACGCCGGATCGGCGACCTGATTGATCTGATCGCTGCCAAGCGGGCCGCGCCAAGCCGCGCTGCCGCCTGAGACGTGCTGTTCAATTCTCCGGTCTTCCTGCTGGGCTTTCTCCCCGCGGCGTTGGGCGGGTTCGCGCTGGCCTGCCGGCTGGGGGGGACGGGCGGCGGCGGATGGTGCCTGATCGTCGCCTCGGGCGTGTTTTACGGGTGGTGGAATCCGGCGTTCCTGCCGCTGCTCGGCGGCTCGGTGGCGCTGAACTATGGCGCGGCGCGCGCGATCGCCGCGACGGAGCGACCACGGCCACGGACGGCGCTGCTGGTGGGTGCGATCGCGGCGGATCTGGCGGCGCTGGTTTATTACAAATACCTGGCCGATCTGCTGGGGGCGATCGGGATCGCGGTGGCGCATCCGGTGCTGCCGTTGGGGATCAGCTTCTTCACCTTCACCCAGATCGGCTACCTGATCGATCTTCGCGCCGGCACCGCGCGCGCCGGATCCCCGCGCGACTACCTGCTGTTCGTCACGTTCTTCCCGCATCTGATCGCCGGGCCGATCCTGCACCATCGCGAGATCATGCCGCAATTCGCGCAGCCCAAGACCTGGCGCCTGAACGCGGACAATCTGGCGGCGGGAGGCAGTCTGTTCGTTCTGGGGCTGCTGAAGAAGGTGCTGCTGGCCGATCCGCTTGCGCCGGTGGTGGCGGCCGGGTTCGGCCATGCCGCGGGACTGCCGGCGGTGGCGGCGTGGCGCGCGGCGGCGGCATACTCGTTGCAGCTTTATTTCGACTTCTCGGGCTATTCGGACATGGCGATCGGCTTGGCGCGGCTGTTCAATCTGCGGTTCCCGCTCAATTTCAACGCGCCCTACAAGGCCACCAGCGTGATCGACTACTGGCAGCGCTGGCACATGACCCTGACGCGCTACCTGACCCTGTTCCTGTTCAACCCGCTGGCGCTGGCCGCGGCGCGGCGGCGCGTCGCGCGCGGGCAGGCGGTGGGGCGGTCGGGCCAGGCCAGCGCGGCGGGATTCGCGCAGATGGTGGCCGGGCCGATCCTGCTGACGATGACCCTGGCCGGCGTGTGGCACGGCAGCGGCTGGACCTTCATCGTCTTCGGCGTGCTGCACGGCGTCTATCTGGTGGCGAACCATGCCTGGAGGCTGTGGGGGATGCGGCGGCCGTTTCCGGGGCGCGTCGTGGTGACGTATCTGGCGGTGCTGATCGGTGCGGTGGTGTTCCGCGCGCCCAGTCTGACCGTCGCGGGGCAGGTGCTGGCGGGCATGGCCGGGGCGCATGGGTGGGGCTGGGTGGCACCGGCGAACGTCCATGCCTGGCTGCGCGCGGCGCGCAGCGCGGCCTGGTTCGGTGCGCTGTATGCGATCGTGTGGGGCGCGCCCACCACGCAGCAGATCATGCGCCTGGTCGAGCCGGTGCTTGGCCCAGTGCGCGCCGGGCCGTTTCCGTGGCTGGCGTGGCGGTGCTCGGTGCCCTGGGCGATGGCGATGGGCGGGGCGGCGGCCCTGGGCGCGCTGGCGCTGGGGGGGACCAGTGAGTTCCTTTATTTCCGCTTCTGACCCCGCACCCAGGGAGGCTCCCAGGGAGACCATCAGGGAGGCGCTTGGGCCGGGGCGCTTCCTGGCGGTCGCAGCCGGTACCGCGGTGCTGGTGTTCGCGCTGGTCTGGGTCTGGGTGGCGTGGATGCCGCTTGCGTATCTGGACCCGGAATATCCGGCCTGGGTGGCGAAGGAACGTCTGCTGGCTTCCTGTCAGGTCGGTTCGGTCCTGGTACTCGGGGATTCGCGCGCCGCCGCGGACCTGATCCCGCGCCGCCTGCCCGGGCGGGTGGTGAACCTGGCGGTCGGCGGGGGCGAGCCGATCGAGGCGTATTCGGCGCTGCGCCGCGCCCTGGCCTGCCCGCATTCGCCGCGCCGCGTCATCGTCTCGTTCGACGCGACGCATTTTGTCCGCCCGGACCTGTTCTGGGAGCGCAGCGTGGCGTTCGGTTTCATGCGCACGCGGGGGATGGCGCGGTTGCGCGCGGTTTCGGCGCGGCGGCATGACTGGTCGGTGTGGCGGCTGCGCCTGCGGCAAGGCGAGCCCGGGCGGCTGCGCGCCGCGTTCTATGCGATGCGCTTCCCGACGCTGTATTTCGGCCCACTGCTGCATGGCGGCGTGGTGCTGCGCTGGTGGGAGAACCGGCGGCGTCTGCGCCGGGTTCTGGCGGCACGCGGGCAGTATTTCTTCGGCCGCGCGGATGGCTCGGCGGTGGTGGCGGCCGACGGGACCCTGCGCCGTTTCCGGCCGCTGCCGGTGCTGGACTGGTATTTCGCCGCGTTGCTGCGGCTGGCGCGCGCGCGCGGCGTGCCGGTAAGCTTCGTTGCGATGCCGATGAACACCGCCACCTGGCGGGCGGTGCGCCCCCGGGTGCGGCGGGGCTTCGCGGCCTATCTGGCGGGGTATGCGGCGCGCGACCCGGATTTCCGGGTGATCGGCCCGGTGATGCCGCATTGGCCGGACCGGTATTTCGGCGACGGGTTTTCGCATCTGAACCCGGCCGGCGCGGCCCGGTTCAGTGCGCGGTTCGTCGCGGTGATGGCTGCGCGCGTGAACATCGGTCGCACTCGTGAACGCCCGCCCGTCGGACCCGCGCGGGATTCCCGCAGGCAAGCGGCGTGCGGGCGTGCATTCCCAAACTCTCAGCGCCCGCGGAACACGGGACGGCGCTTCTCGATGAAGGACGCGGTGGCCTCCCGGTAGTCCTCGGACTCGGCGGCGCGGCGCTGCGCGTCCGTGATTTCGCCGGCGCGCGCGTCCGCCTCGCCACGGGCAATCGCCTCCACGGTCAGCTTGCCGCCGCGCTGCGACAGCGGTGCGCAAGCGGCCAGTTCATGCGCCAGGCGTTGCGCGCCGGCCAGCGCGTGGTCCTCCGCCACCTCGTCCAGCAGGCCCATGGCGCGGCAGGCGGTCAGGGGGAAAATGCGTCCAGAATACAGGACCAGCTTGGCGCGCGGCAGGCCGACGGTGCGGAGCAGATTCTCGCTGTCCAGCACCGAATACACGATTCCGCGCTTGGCCGCCGGGATGCCCATGCGCGTGGTCTCGTCGCCGACGCGGAAATCGCACGCCAGCGCCAGGCCGCAGCCGCCGCCCACGCCGAAGCCGGGGATCGCGGCGATGGTGGGCTGCGGCAGGTCGCGGATCGCGACCGTGGCGGCATGGCCGGCCGCGCCATAGGCCTTGATGCCGTCCGCGGTGCTGCGCAACCGGGGAAATTCGGAGATATCGGCGCCGGCCGAGAAATTGCCGCCGGCCCCGGTCAGGATCGCCACCCGCACATCGGCGCGGTCGCGGAAGTCCTGGAAGATCTCGCCCAGCTTGCACCACATGGCAAACGTCACGGCGTTGCGGTGCGCGGGGTTGTGCAACGTGACGGTGGCGATGCCGGCGGCGTCCACCTCGGCGAATACGTCGGCATTTTCGGCCATGTTCCCGTCCCTTTGCGCTGATCGGGCGATCATGGCATCACCCAGGGGCAGCGCCAAGACGGGCCGCCGGCGAGGAGGGAACGATGCACGGAGCATTGCACGGATTGCGGGTGCTGGACCTGACCAGCAATCTGTCCGGTCCCTATTGCTGCATGATGCTGGCCGATCACGGCGCCGAGGTCATCAAGCTGGAACAGACCGGCAAGGGCGACGCGGCGCGCAACATGCCCCCGTTCGTGAACGGGGAGAGCGCGCCGTTCATGATCTGGAACAGGAACAAATCCTCGGTCGAGATCGACTTGAAAACGCAACGCGACGCGTTCCTGGAGCTGGTCGATCGCGCCGATTTCGTGGTGGAGAATTTCCGCCCCGGCGTGATCGACCGCCTGGGTCTGGGCTGGGACGTGCTGCACGCCCGCAACCGGCGCGTCATCATGGGGTCGATCTCCGGCTTCGGCCAGACCGGTCCGTACCGCCCGCGCGGCGGCTACGATCTGATCGCGCAGGCGATGTCCGGTCTGATGAGCATCAACGGGCCGGAAGACGGGCCGCCGTTCCGCCTGCCGATCGCGATCTCGGACGTGGCCGCTGGGATGCACCTGGCGTTCGGCCTGCTGGCCGCGCTGGAAGCGCGCCACCACAGCGGCGCCGGCCAGCATGTGGAGACCTCCCTGCTGGAGGCCGCCACGTCGTTCTGCGTGTATGAGGCCGCCCATTATTTTGCCACCGGCGGCCGTCCGCCGCGGATCGGCCAGCAGCACCGGGGCAGCTCGCCTTATCAGGTGTTCGCCACCGCGGACGGGTTCATCACTATCGGCGCGTCGCAGCAGAAATTCTTTGTCGCGCTGTGCGGGATCGTCGGGCGGCCGGCGCTGGTCGAGGATCCGCGCTTTGCCTCGGTGGCGACGCGGGTGGCGCATAACCGGGAACTGGTGGCGCTGCTGGCCGAACCGCTGCGGGCGGCGCCCTCGGCGCAGTGGCTGGCGGCGCTGGAGGCCGTCGGGATTCCGGCCGGCCCGGTCCTGGGTTTCGACGAGGTGCTGACCGACCCGCATATGCTGGCGCGCGGGATGGTGGCGGAGACGATGCATCCGGTGACGGGGCCGTTCCGGACTTTGGGGGTACCGGTGAAATTGTCGGCCACGCCGGGATCGGTGCGGCGGGCGGCACCACGGCTTGGCGAGCACACGAAGGACGTGTTGGGTTAGGGTGGTTCGGTCGCAAACCGGCGGGGTCGGCGCGGTGTCCGGCCGATCCGATTGCCTCGGAATTGGAACGCCTGGTTGGGTTCCTGCGGCTGCACCGGCGTGATTGCGGGGGCTCTTGCGGCCGCTGAGGTCAGTACCGCTGCCACCTTCGGGCGCGGACGGGAGCAGAATGACCGACCGCCTCTCGCCTGATTCCGTGTGCGAATCCGATCGGACTACGTCCCTTCAAACGCTTGGCGCAGCTCCGCCAGCTTCAGTTTCTTCATTGTCAGCAGCGCGCTCATCACCCGTTCCGATCGGGCGGCATCCGTCCCGGCAAGCATCGCGGGCAAAGCAACCGGAACGACCTGCCACGAGACGCCGTATCGGTCCTTCAACCAGCCGCAGTGCTGCGCCTTCTCGTCACCGCCTTCGCGCAGCTTGTCCCAGTAGTGATCGATCTCGGCCTGTGTTTCGCACAAGACCACGAAGGAAACGGCTTCATTGAACGTGAAATGAGGCCCGCCGTTGAGCGCGGTGAAGGCCTGGCCTTCCAGCCGGAAGACCACGGTGAGTACCGAACCGTCCGGCTTGCCGTGGGCCTCGACCCCCGCCTTGCCGTATCGGGTGACCGACTCTACTCCCGAATTGCCGAAGACGGACACGTAGAACTTCGCCGCCTCCTCGGCCTGGTTGTCGAACCACAGGAATGGCACGATTTTCTGCGCGAGCGCCATAATTTTCTATTCCTGAGAGATATGTCGCGCGCCGACGCCTGCGCGGCCTCACGCCGCCACGTAGACGATCCATCCCACGCCGAACCGGTCCAGCGCCATGCCGAAACGCGGCGAGAAGAACGTCTTCGCCAGTGCCATCTGCACCTTGCCGCCCTCGGTCAGCGCGGTGAATGCACGATCGGCCTCGGCCTCGTCGCGCACCGTGAGCGTGAGGTTGAAGCCCTGAAACCCCGCCTGTCCGGTCCCGCAGCCGTCCGCGAGCAGAATGACCGACTCGCCGATCCGCAGGCTCGCGTGCATCACCTTGTCCGCCATGTCCGGCGGGACCCGGGCGGGGTCGAGCGGTTCGGGGCAGTCGTGATAGCGCATCAGCATCACCTGCTCGGCGCCGAGCGCCGCGCGGTAGAAGGCGATCGCTTCATCGCAATTGCCGTTGAAGTACAAATAAGGTTGGATCTGCATGGTCAGAGCCTTCGTGTGATCGTGGGGGAAGAGCGCGTCGCGTATCAGGTCGCGAAGCGCGCGACGGCGATCGGTGGCAGGCGCGCATCGGGCGTGGTCCAGCTGTCGCCGCCATCCTCGGACAGCCACAGCCCGCCGCTGGTCGAGCCGAGCGCAAGACGTTCCCCGGTCGCATCGACCGCGAGCGCGTGACGCCATACCAGGTCATAGGCGTGAGTTTGCGGCAGGCCGTGGGTCAGCACCTCGAAACTTTCCCCCCCGTCGCGCGTGCGCGCGACCACCAGCTTGCCATCGACCGGGATGCGCCGCTCGTCCTTGATCGCGGGGACGAACCAGGCGGTGCCCGGCTCGGTCGGATGCGCGGCGACGGCGAAGCCGAATTTGGACGGGCGGATCGCGGTGATGTCGACCCAGGTGGCGCCGGCATCGACCGAGCGGAACACGCCGTTGTGGTGCTGGCACCACATCACCTCGGGCCGCGCGGCGCAGCGCGCGAGGCGGTGCACGTCCTGGGAGATCGGGTCTTCCCGCAATTCGGGGGGCAGGTACTCGGCATACATGCCGCGATTGATCAGCCGCCAGGAGGCGCCGGTATCCGTGCTTGCCCATACGCCGGCGGTGGAGACGCCGATGCGGATATCCGCCGGATCGCGCGGATCGACCAGCACGGAATGAAGGCCCGGTTGCTCCCCGCCCGCGACGCCTTGCCATTTCCGGCGCTCGGGCATGAACCACAGCGGCTCGTTCAGCGCCCAGGTCGCGCCGTTGTCGTCGGAGCGGAACAGCCCGCCCGGCATGGTCCCAGCCCAGATGCGCCCCGGCACGCCGCCCGGCTCCAGCGCCCAGATTTTCCCGAGCGACCAGGGGTGCGGGTCGTTCACGGCGTCCCCGGGGGCGTCCCCGGGGGCATCCGCGGGCTTGGGCGGGAAACTGGGGGTGGCGACCTCCCGCCAGGTGCCGTCCCGCTCCCGCCGCCAGAGCTTGGCGCCGAAATGGCCGAGATCGAGGGCCGCCAGCACGCCGCCATCCTCCAGCGCCAGCACGGCGGAGACGGGATCGCCGAGGAATTGCGCGTCCACGATGTCCCATCCGCCTTGGCGGCGGATCAGCTCGAACAGGCCCTTGCGAGTGCCGACATGCAGCCGGTCGGTCATGCGTTCCCTCCTGCGTCAGCCGCCCGTCAGGGCCTGGAAGACGTAGATTTCATCGGCTGGATCCACCGCATCCGACAACGACGCCCGATCGGCGAGGGGCGCGCCGTTGACGAAG
>DAHWDR010000207.1:0-11313 GCA_027330745.1 Acetobacteraceae bacterium
TTGGAGGGGGCTCGGGCAGTTCATCCACCAGCACCACGGTGTAGAGCACGGAGGTGGGGACGAATTTCGGGCCGAGCGGCTTGGCGGGGGGCTTCGCGGGCGGGACCGGGGTGGCGGCGATGGCGCGGAAGCGGGCGAGGAAATCGCGCAGCCGGGTGAGCAGGAGGCCGGCGCGGGGCAGGTCCAGGACCGGGTGGGGGGGTGCCGTTTGGTCGAACCCAAATGAGTTGGCCGCCGCTTGGACGCTTCTCGCTTGGCCGCCCGCCTTTGGTTCCCCCAGGCCGGCGACGCGCTCCACCAGCCAGCCAACGAGGCTGGTGAAGCGGTCGACCAGGGGAGCCAGCGGGGCGGGGATGGCGGTCATGGGGTTCCCGACTTGTATCGAATATATACCTAATATGCGCAAGAGATTTTTGCGCCTCTAGGTGATTATTTTCCTTGCAACCCGGCTATCCGACGATTGCGTTCTGGTGGCGCCAATCTCGGACGCCCCTGAACGACGCCGCTTTGGCGACGACCGTTCCGCAACCCCCCTGGCATCCCGCCGGGCGATACCCCATCATGCGATCAGGAGGTTTCCATGACCCAGGATATTACCGCAAGCTGCAGTGCCGACGGCCGCGATCCGGCTTCCCGCGGCGCCGAGCCGCGCCCGCCGGAGGCCGGACCAGGCCGCCGCCTCGATATCGTCTCGGACGCCATCTGCCCGTGGTGTTTCATCGGCAAGCGCCAGCTGGAAAGCGCCCTGGCGACGCTGGAGGCCGAGGGGTTGCGCTTCGCGATCCACTGGAACCCGTTCCAGCTCAACCCCGACATGCCGGCCGAGGGCGTTGCCCGCGCCGCATACCGCGCCGCCAAGTTCGGCTCGGCCGAGCGCTCCGCCGCGCTGGACGCGCGGGTGAGCCAGGCCGCCGCGGCGGTCGGCCTGACCTTCGCGCTGGATCGCCAGCTGCGCACCCCCAATACCATCGCCGCGCACCGGCTGATCTGGTTCGCCGGCCAGGCAGGCGTGCAGGACGCGGCCATGGAAGCGGTGTTCACCGCCTATTTCCTGGACGCGCGCGACATCGGCGATGCGGCGGTGCTGGCCGACTGCGCCGCCAGCGCCGGGATCGACCGGGCAGAGGCCGCCGCGTTCCTCGCCAGCGACACCGCCGCCGCGGAGATCCGCGCGGCCGACCAGCAGGCCCGTTCGGCGGGGGTCAACGGTGTGCCCTCGTTCTTCCTGGACGGGTATTTCCTGTTCTCGGGCGCGCTGCCGGCGGACCAGATGGCCGGCGCCTTGCGACAGGCGCATGACGTACTGGAACGCCAGGCTGCGTGAGATGGACGATCCCACCCCCCAGGTGGTGGTGCGCGATAGCGGCGCCGGCCCCTATGGACAGTTGGTCTTCGCCGGCCATCATGTCGGCGCCGCCGACGAACCCGAACGCCTCGGCGGGCTGGATACCGGCATGTCGCCGTATGAATACCTGCTGGCCGCCTTGGGCTCCTGCACGGCGATGACGGTGCGGATGTATGCCGCGCGCCACGACTGGCCTTTGGAAACAATCCGCGTTGAGCTGCGTCACGTGCAAGAACCGGGGCCAGTGGACCGGTTCGAACGCGCGATCACGCTGACCGGCCCGCTAGATGCCGAACGGCGCGCGCGGCTGCTGGAGATCGCCGATAAATGCCCGGTAAGCCGCACCCTGGGCCGCGCCTCGCGCGTCATCAGCCATCTGACGGAGCCGGAAGAATGAAACGCCGCGAGATCCTGACCGCCGCGGTGCTGGCCGCGGCCGGTGGGCTCGTGCTGGGCCGCGATCTGCCAGCGGTATCCGCCATGCCGGCACATCCCCCGGCAGCAGTGGCACGTTTCATGGCCACGATCGGCGGCTGGGGTCTGCCGGCGGCAGGCGCTGCCGCGTCGGTGCCGCGGCATCTGACCCTGGTCGAGTTCTTCGACTACCACTGCCCCTATTGCCGGGCGATGAGCCCGTATCTGCCGGCACTGCTGGACGCGCATCCGGATGTGCGGCTGTTGTTCGCCGAATACCCGATCCTGGCGCCGGATTCGGCCATCGCGTCACGCCTGGCGCTGGCCGCGGCGCGGCAGAATTTATACCTGCCTGCCCATGATTGGCTGTTCCGCCAGCACGGGCGCTACACGACGGCCATGGTCGGCGCGTTGGCCGCGGCAATCGGTGCCGATGCAGCGCGGCTGCGGCGCGACATGAATGATCCGGCGATCGGGATGCTGCTGGACCGGCTGCAATTCGCCGGCGAACGGCTGGACCTGCAGGGCACGCCCGCGATGGTCACCACCAATGGGGTGGTCGAGGGGTTTCTGCCGCCGGCGGGACTGGCCGCGCTGGTCCGCTCCCTGCGGACCAGGAACGCGGTGCGGCGCGCCTAACCGCCCAACGCCCGCCCGGCCACCGCTTGCAAGCGGGTGACGGCGGCGGGATCGCGCATGTGGCTCGCGGTGATGATGGCGTTGTCCAGCGCGCGGTCGCAGCCGCAGGGGCACAGCCCGCGCGGGGCGCCCAGCGCGGGCACCGCCTCGGCCACCAGGTTGCGGGCGTGATCGGCGTTATCCAGCAGCACCTTGACCACGGCTTCCACGGTCACGTGGTCATGGTCCGCGTGCCAGCAATCGAAATCGGTCACCATGGCGACGGTGGCGTAACAAAGCTCCGCCTCGCGGGCCAGCTTCGCCTCCGGCATGTTGGTCATGCCGATCACGCTGGCGCCCCATTGGCGATACAGTTCGCTTTCGGCGCGGGTGGAGAATTGCGGGCCTTCCATCACCAGATAAGTGCCGCCGCGCGTCACCGGGACCCCCAGGCGTTGCGCCGCCGCGTGCAGCCCATCGCCGAGCCGCGCGCAAACCGGATGCGCCATCGAGACATGGGCGACCACGCCCTCGCCGAAGAAGCTTTTTTCACGCGCGAAGCTGCGATCGATGAACTGATCGACGATCACGAAATGTCCCGGCGCCAGCTCCGCCCGCAGGCTGCCCACCGCCGACAACGAGATCACGTCGGTCACGCCCGAGCGCTTCAGCGCGTCGATATTCGCCCGATAGTTCAGATGCGTGGGCGATAGCGGGTGACCGCGGCCGTGGCGCGGCAGAAACACGCAGGACACGTCCCCCAGCCGTCCGAACAGCAACGCGTCGGAAGGCTGGCCCCAGGGGGTGGGCACCTGGCGCCAAGCCTTTTCGGTCAGCCCGGGGATGTCATACAGCCCCGATCCGCCGACGATCCCGATGACCGGCCCGATGACCGGTTTGCGGACCTCGCTCAATGCTCGACGTCGGACCAGATTTTGCGCTTCAGCGCATAGGTCAGCCCGGTCATCAGCAGCAGGA
Organism: Acetobacteraceae bacterium; assembly: GCA_027330745.1. Lineage (GTDB taxonomy): Bacteria > Pseudomonadota > Alphaproteobacteria > Acetobacterales > Acetobacteraceae > JAJZVS01. The sequence goes on from DAHWDR010000207.1 coordinate 3,356, forward strand.
ACAGCACCACGCGCACGCCCATCTGCTTGCGCGCCACCGCCTCGGGGTTGGCCGCCCAGTAGAGGAAGGTAGCGACGTCGTGGGCCATCTGCGGCACAGTGGCCTTGGTGCCGTCGGCGAAGGTGACGGCACCGTCCTGCAGCGGCGGCGGCATGGCGATCATGTGGCCGGGGAAATATTTGTTGTAGTACCGCCCCGCCGGCACTTTCACGCCCGACGGCGCCGGCACGAAGCCGTTGAGCAGCGAATAGATGTAGTCCGGCCCGCCTTCCCGCGCATTGGCCATCAGCGAGAGATCGGGCGGCGCCGCGCCGTTGAACACCGCCTTCGCCGCCAGGGCGTTGGCGAAGGGGGACCGGAACTGGCTGGCGGGGGTTCCCGGACCGCTGATTTTCTGGCCGCTATCATTCAGCCCCAGCGGCACGGTTTCCGATGCGGCGATGCCCTTGATCTGCGCCGGCGTCAGCCCGATCCCGGCGAGATCCCGGTAATGCAGCTGGTGCATCGAATGGCAGGTCGAGCACACCTTGTAATAAACCCAGAATCCGCGCTGTGCGGACGCCTCATTCAGGCCGCCGAACAAGCCGGCGAAGCTGAAATGCGGGGTCAACAATGGGGCATCGTCCTGCGCCAGTGCCGGGCCGGCGGCAAGCACGCCCAACCCGAGCGCGAGCAGTGCGAAACGAAGCGCGCGCATCACGCTTTCTCCATCGGCTGGGCGGCAACGGGGTGCGGCATGGGGCCGCCGCCACGCCCGCGCAGCACCGCCAGACTGATGCTTTCGGGCAGCGGCAGGGTGCGTTCCAGCGCACCAAGCAGCGGCAGCAGCACCAGGAAGTGGAAGAAGTAATACAGCGTGCAAATGCGGCCCAGCGGCACCCAGAAGCCCAGCGGCTTATGCGCACCCACCACGCCCAGCGCGATGGTGGCCGCCAGCCACACCCAGATCATCTTGCGGAACACCGGGCGGAACCGCGCGCTGCGCACCCGGCAGGTATCCAGCCAGGGCAGGAAGAACAGCACCAGGATGGATCCGAACATGGTGCACACGCCACCCAGCTTGTTCGGCACCGAGCGCAGCATCGCGTAGAACGGCAGGAAATACCATTCCGGCACGATGTCCGGCGGGGTTTGCAGCGGGTTGGCCTTAATGAAGTTGTTCGGGTCCGCCAGCAGATTCGGCATGAAGAACACCAGAAACGCCCAGACTGCCAGGAACACGCAGATGCCGACGCTGTCTTTGCTGGTGTAGTACGGGTGGAACGGCACCGTGTCCTGCGGCCCCTTCACGTCGATCCCGAGCGGATTGTTCGATCCCGTGATGTGCAGCGCCCAGACATGCAGAAACACGACCGCAACGATCACGAACGGCAGCAGATAGTGCAGCGAGAAGAACCGGTTCAGAGTGGGATTCGCGATGCTGAACCCACCCCAGAGCAGGGTGACGATGAAATGGCCCACCACCGGGAAGGCGGAGAACAGGTTGGTGATGACGGTCGCACCCCAGTACGACATCTGCCCCCACGGCAGCACGTAGCCCATGAACGCGGTGGCCATCATCAGCAACAGGATGATGACACCCAGAATCCACAGCAGCTCGCGCGGCGCCTTGTACGACCCGTAATACATGCCGCGGAAAATATGGATATAGGTGACGATGAAGAACATCGACGCGCCGTTCTGATGCACGTAGCGGATCAGCCAGCCGTAATTCACATCCCGCATAATGTGCTGGACCGAGCCGAACGCCAGCGTCGTGTTGGGCTGGTAGTTCATCGCCAGGAAGATGCCGGTCGCCATCATGATGACCAGGGTCACCATCGCCAGCGCGCCGAAGTTCCAGAAATAGTTGAAATTCTTCGGCGTCGGGAAGGCCGCGTATTCCTTGTGCATCAAGGACGGGATCGGCAGGCGGGAGTCGATCCAGTTGAGCAGCGGGTTTTCGAATTGGCTTTTATGCAGTCCGGCCATGATGGGTCCTCGTGACGGAAGGCGACCGGCGTCAGCCGATGCGGAGCGCGGGGGAGTGGCGGGGAGACAGGGGGGACGGCAGGGGCCGGTCGTTGCAGGAAGGCCGCGCGGGCGGCACGGCGGCGGCAGGCGGATGCGGCATCGGGTCCCCTCGATCCTTCTCGCGCGCCCCGGTAGCACCATCCGCGCCGCGATGCGACCCGGATGGCGGCCCCTGGCCGCGAATGGCGCATATTAGGCAGCGGCCTTCGCCCCTGCAACACGCGCCTGGGGCAGGCTACACTTCGGCGATCCTGGGGCCGCTCCCGGGTGCGAACGTCAGGGACCCCTCCCGCACATGTCCACCCCGCCCAGGTCCACCCCGCCCGGATCGTCCCCGCCCGTATTGTCCCCTATGGCTTCGCACGATGCGCTGCGCCCCGCGGCCGCAGCCTGGTTTGCCGCCCTGCGCGATCGGCTCTGCGCGGCGTTCGTGGCGATCGAGGCCGACGCCGGCGCCGAGTCCAGCTTCGTCGCGACCTCCTGGTCGCGCCCCACGGAGGACGGTACCGCGGGCGGCGGCGGCGAGATGCGCGTCCTGCACGGGCGGGTGTTCGAGAAGGTGGGCGTCAACGTCTCCACCGTCTGGGGCAGCTTCGCCCCCGAATTCCGTGCCCAGATCCCCGGCGCCGCCGAGGACCCGCGCTTCTGGGCCAGCGGCATCAGCCTGGTCGCGCATATGGCCAACCCGAACGTCCCGGCGGCGCATTTCAACACGCGGATGCTGGTGACGACGAAGGGTTGGTTCGGTGGCGGCGGAGACCTGACGCCGATGCGCCCCGAAACCCCGGACTCCCAGGACGCCGCGGCCGAATTCCACGCCGCCTTCCGCGCCGTCTGCGACCGCCACGACCCCGCCTATTACCCGCGCTTCAAGGACTGGTGCGACCGCTATTTCTTCCTCCCTCATCGCGGCGAGCCGCGCGGCGCGGGCGGCATCTTCTTCGACCATCTGGACAGCGGCGACGCGGGCGCCGATTTCGCCTTCGTCCGCGATGTCGGCGCCGCGTTCCTCGATGTGTTTCCCCGCATCGTGCGCGCCCGCAGCACCGCCCCGTTCACCGCCGCCGACCGTGCCCACCAACTGGTCCGCCGCGGGCGCTACGTGGAGTTCAACCTCCTGTATGACCGCGGTACCCTGTTCGGCCTGAAAACCGGGGGCAACATCGAGGCGATTCTGATGAGCCTTCCCCCCGAGGCGCGTTGGCCCTGAGAAGACCGGCGCGAACGGCGGCGGGTCGGCGGCGACTCGGGCTGGCCGGGGCGGTCTCGGTCGCGCTGCACCTCGCGCTGCTGGCGGGGATTCTGTTCTGGGGGTTCTGGCGCCGGCCGGCCCGGTTGCCTCCCCCCACGCAGGAGGTCCGCGTCGCGCTGGTGATGAAGGAAAGTCGCGGCCACGCGACGCAGCCACGCCCGGCGCGCAAAAGGCCACCCATTCCACCGCACCCGGCTGCGCGCCCCGCGCCACCCGCGCACCCGACGCCGGCGCCCCCGACGCCCCCGACGCCGATGCCCCGGATGCCCGCCGCCGCCCCGCCCCATCCGGCGCCGCCCCCACTGCCGCCCACGCCGCCGGCACCGCCGGGGTTGCAGTTCAACCTCGGCGGCAACAATGCAGAGACGAACGCGATCGTGCATGGCAGCGCAGTGGTGCCGGCACGGCCGGATGCGCGCTTCCGCAACCTGGAACCGGTCTATCCTCGTGGCGCCGCCGAACGCGGCGAGACCGGGACGGTGACGCTGCTGGTCCATGTCGGCCCGGACGGAACGGCGACCGAGGTCGATATCGCCCGTAGCTCCGGCTTCCTCCTGCTGGACCGGGAAGCACGGCGGGCGGTGGCGCGCTGGCATTTCCTGCCGGCGCTGCGCCACGGTGTGCCGGTGCCGGCCGAGATGGCGCTGCGGGTCAATTTCAGCCTGCACTGAGCCGAGTTTTCCGCAGTTTATGCGGAAATTTGGTTGGTTTTGATGTGCCGCCGGGACGTGTAAAAGCCCCGTGGCGCCCAAACGCCACACCGGATGGGTGGTCGGGGGGCGTCGGAGACGAACTCCGACCGCTGCCACTCCGAGCCTTACCATTCGGTCAGGGTGATCGCCAACCGGCCGCCTGCCGTGCGGCGCCGCTCGGCCGGATTTGCCGGGCTGGCGCGGACGCACCATCCTGCCTATCGGCAACCACCGCGGTTTATCGCGCGCAAGAAATCTTTCGGGCTTTCATGGGCTCGCCCGGCGCCGGAAAATACGGAAACCCGAGCTGAGAGTTTGTGGATGAATACCCGCCACGTCGCCAGTGTTGGACCAAAACCCCAGCAATTCCAACGGGTTTTTATTTGTTGCTTCGATTACTGTTCGGGCTTAGGGCCGTGACCTCCTGGGCCAAGCGCATTGGCGCGCTGCAAGCCACGGCGGCGCGGCGGATCTTCTTCGTCGGCGGCGCGCCGCGCTCAGGCACCACCTGGGTGCAGCTGCTGCTGGACGCCCATCCCGACGTAAGCTGCCGGGGCGAAGCGCTGTTCCCGCAAGCGCTCGCCGCGCCGCTCGATGCGCTGACGGCGCGCTGGGCGCAGGCGGTGGCGGACAAGAATGCCACCGTGTTCCGCGACCTCGGCGGCTACCCGCCATTGCCCGAGGCGCTGGCCGATCTGCTGCTGGGCACCGCCGTTCTGGCCACGCTGGCGGCACAGCCTGCAGGGCGCGCGGTGCGCGCATTGGGGGAGAAGACGCCCGAGAACGTGTTCCTGTTCCCACGCTTGGCCCGGTTGTTCCCGGCGGCGCGGTTCATCGGCGTGGCGCGGGACCCGCGCGACGCGCTGGCCTCGGCCTGGCGGTTCTTCCCGCGCACGCCGGGCGAGACGCAGGAGGCGTTCGTGGAGCGCGCGCTGCCGTCGCTGGATCAGGGCGCGCGGGCGCTGCTGGCGCTGGCCGATAGCGGCGCGGGCACCATCGTCACCTACGAAGAATTGCGCGCCGCGCCGGAGGCGGCGCTGGCGCGGTTGTTCCGGTTCCTGGACGTGACGGACAGTGCCGATGTGGTGGCCGGTTGCGTGGCGCGCTGCCGGTTCGAGGCGCTGTCGGGAGGGCGACCGGCCGGGGAGGCGCGGGAAGGGGCGTTTCCCGCGGTTGGGTTTCTGGGGGCTGGCGTGGTGGGCGGATGGCGGCGGAGCCTGTCGGCGCCCGCGGCGGCGCGGATAGAGGCGGCGCTGGGGTGGATGTTTCCGGCGTTCGGGTGGGAGAAGTGAGCTTGGGAGAGGCCCGGACCGGCCCCCCGGCCGCTGCTTCCCGCGAGGACCCGGGCAAACGCGCAAGCCGCCGCGACGACGTTGCCCGGTCGCCACTCCGTCCCGCTCCGGATCGACCGACGCTAGCCCCGCTCTACCGTCGCCGCCAGCACGTAGCCGCCGCCGCGGACGGTCTTGATCAGCTGCGCGCGCCGTCCGTCATCTTCCAGCTTGCGCCGCAGCCGGCTGACCGCCACGTCGATGGCGCGGTCGAACGGGCCGGCCTGGCGCCCGCGCAGCAGGTCCAGCAGCATATCGCGCGTCAGGACGCGATTGGCGCGTTCCGCCAGCGCCAGCAGCAGGTCGTATTCCCCGCCGGTCAGCGGCACTTCCTCGCCCTCCGGGTTCAGCAGGCGGCGGCGGGCGGGGTCCAGTTCCCACCCGGCGAAACGGAGCGCGCGGGCGGACCCTTCGACCCGCGCCCCCCCGGCGTCGCCGGCGCGGCGCAGCACGGCGCGGATACGCGCCAGAAGCTCGCGCGGGTTGAACGGCTTGGCCAGGTAATCGTCGGCGCCGAGTTCCAGCCCGATGATGCGGTCCGTCTCCTCGCCCATGGCCGTCAGCATGATGATCGGCACATCGGATTGCGAGCGCAGGAAGCGCGCAAGATCCAGTCCGCTTTCCCCCGGCATCATGAGATCCAGGACCACCAGCTGAAAATGCCCCAGCGGCCAGGCGCGCCGCGCCTCCCGCGCGTCGCGCGCGGCGGTGACGCGCAGCTGGTGGCGTTCCAGGAAGCGGGCCAGCAGGTCGCGGATTTCGCGGTCGTCATCGACCACAAGGATATGCGGCGGATTGTCCATCGCAGGATCATAGGCGCGCGCGCCGCGTCGCCCCAAGCCCCTGTTGCACTCGGTTTCACTTCGTCGCGTGCCGGTCGCGCAGCGGGCGCGGACGGGACCCATCTGCTCGCTACCGCCCACACGGCGCGGCATATAAGGAGACCCCAGAATGCGAAAATCCCTGATTGCGGCAGCGACTGCGCTGGTGATTGCCGGAGGCACCGCCGGCAGCCTGATCGCCCATGCCGCGCCGCCGCCTCCGCCGCCCGGAGGTCCGGGCATGATGGGTGGCCCCGGTGGGCCGCACCCGCATCATTGGGGGCCGCATCCCGGCATGTGGGGGCCGCATCACCGCCCGCTGATCACGCCGGGCACCTTCGCGCTTCTGTTCCATCCGAAAAACCGCGAGATCACCCCGGCCGACGCCACCGCGATCGCCACCGGCTTTCTGCGCTGGAACGGCAACCACACCTGGAAGGTCGTGGATGTGAAGGCGCTGGGTGACAGCAAGATCGGCTTTGCCTACGCGACCGCCGATAACAGCGTCATCGCGCGCTTCACGATCAACGCGCGCACCGGGCGCATTCGTCGCGTCGGCTGAACTGGGTCTTGCGGCGAGGGGCGGTGGGGGGCAGGGTCGAGGCTCGCCACCGCACCCCGTTGCCGTACCCCCTACCCTCTGTATGGACACACCGCCCGCCGCGCGCGCTGCCCTGGACCGGCTGATCGCCTCGCATCCGGCATTCGCCTCGATCGAGGCGAATGCCGGCCAGGTGCCGTGGCGCGTCCGGCCGGCCGGATTTCCCGGCCTACTGGCGGCGATTGTCGGCCAGCAGATCAGCAACCAGGCCGCCGGGGCGATCTGGCGGCGGCTGCGCGCGCTGCCCGGGGCGGATCGGCCGGACGGGCTGCTTGCGCTGTCGGACGAGGCGTTGCGCGGCGCCGGGCTGTCGCGTCCCAAACTGGCCCATGCCCGCGCCCTGGCCGAGGCCTGCGCGTCCGGCGCGCTCGACCCGTCGCGGCTACCGGGGCTGGACGACGAGGCAGCGATCGCGACCATCTGCACCGTCCGCGGTCTTGGGCGCTGGAGCGCGGAGGTTTATCTTCTGTTCGCCGAGCAGCGCGCCGATGTGTTTCCCGCCGGGGATTTAGCGTTGGCAGCGGCATTGGCGGTTTTGCGTGGGCTGCCCGCGCGACCTCCGCCAGCCGCGCTGCGGGCGCTCGCTGCGGCTTGGGCGCCGTCCCGGGGCCTGGCGGCGCGGCTGTTGTGGCACCATTGGCGGTATCTCACCGGCCGGCCGGCAATGGACGAAACGCCGGGTTGAGCCGCGCCGGCCGGGGGGGCAGACTGCCGCGGATGGACATGACCTTTCTCCATGCCACGGATGCCGGCCTTGGGGCTCCCGCGCCCAGCGGCGGGCAGGCGTTCAACGCCGGGCTGGTCGCGGCATTGCGCGCCGCCGGGCACAGCCTGACCCTGATCGCCCTGCCCGGCCGGCACCCGCTGCCGGACGCCGCCGCCCGCGCCGCCGCCCTGTCGGCCTGGGCCGCGTTGCCGGAAACGACCTGTCCGGTGCTCGATGGCCTGGTGCTGCCCGCCTTTGCGGGTCATGGCGATGCGCTGGCCGCGCGCCCAGCCAGCGTGCTGGTGCATCACCCGACGGCGCTGGATCCCGGCCGGACCGAAGCCGACCGCGCCGCGCTGCGCAATACCGAGTTGCGTCTGCTGCCGCGGCTGGCAGCTGTGATCGCCACCTCGGCGGGGGGCGCGAAGCGGCTGGCCGACGAGTTCGGCGTGGACCCGACGCGGATCGCGGTGGTGACGCCGGGAACGCCGGACGTGCCGCGAGCCGCCGGGTCGGGTGGGCCGGGCTGCGCGATCCTGACC
>DAHWDR010000115.1:0-1732 GCA_027330745.1 Acetobacteraceae bacterium
TGAGCGGGGTGGCGAGGATGCCCTCCTGGTTGCCGGAGAACGCATCGCCGGCCAGGGTCAGGTTGCCGCCGAAATAGCGGATTCCGGCCGCGTTGGCGCCGTTGGCGTTGCTGGTGAACGCCCCGGAAAACGACAGGTTGCGGATCGTCACGTTGCCTGTCGCATTGACCGCGAGAATGCTCGTGTCGTTGGGCACCGGGGCGACGGCGACCAGATAGGCGGTCCCGCCCACCCCTTGGATCGTGACGTTGTCCGAGACGGTCGCGGTCTGGTCGGTATAGACCCCGGCCGGGAGGTTGACCGTATCGCCATTCTGCGAAGCGGCCAGCGCCGCCGCGAGGCTCGCGAAGTCTCCGGCCCCGGTGCCGACGGTCAGGATGGCCATGTCCGAGCTCTCCGCCCTGCTGCACGGCGCTCACGATAGGGAACCGCCGCGCGCAAGGCCAGCACGACGATGACGGGCTACAGATACCCCGTGCCCATCTCGGCGGCGAAGCGCCCCGGATCCCCCTCCCACACAACCCTGGCGTGTTCCAGCACATAGACGCGGTCCGCATGCGGCAGGGCGAAGGTCACGTTCTGCTCGCCCAGCAGCACGGTGATCGGGGTCGTCTCGCGCAGCCGCGCGAGCGCCTTCGAAAGCTGCTCCAGGATCACCGGCGCGAGGCCCAGCGTCGGCTCGTCCAGGATCAGCAGCTTCGGCTGCATCATCAGCGCGCGCGCGATCGCCAGCATCTGCTGTTCGCCGCCCGACAGCGTGCGCGCGGCCTGGCGCTCGCGCTCGCGCAGGATCGGGAACAGGTCGAGCAGCCAGGCCAACTGGCGGTCGCGCTCGACGGGCGGCAGGTGCTGGCCGCCGAGGTCGAGGTTCTCCCGCACGCTCATGTCGCCGAACAGTTCGCGGGTCTCCGGGCATTGCACCACGCCGCCGCGCGCGATCGCCGCCGGCGTGCGCCCGCGCAGGCTCGCCCCGGCCCAGGCGATCGTCCCGCTGTACGGCACCAGGCCGGAAATAGCGTTGAACAGCGTCGTCTTGCCGGCCCCGTTCAGCCCGACCACCGAGACGAACTCGCCGGCGCGCACATGGAGCGAGATCTTCTGCAACGCCTGCGCCTTGCCGTAGAACACTTCCAGATCGCGCACATCCAGCAGCGATTCGCCGCCCTTGGCATCCAGATCCTTGCGCGGGTGGGTCTCGATCGCGCCGCCGATATAGACTCGGCGGACCGTCTCGTTCGACATGACCTCCTCGGCGCTGCCTTCGGCGATCGGCTCGCCGAGGTACATCGCCAGCACGCGGTCCACCAGCCGGGCGACACCCTTCACGTTGTGATCGACCAGCAGCACCGCCCGTCCGTCCTGGCGAAACTGGTCGATCAGCGCGGAGAAGGCGGACACCTCGGCCGAGGTCAGACCGGCGAACGGCTCATCGACCAGCACCACCTTCGGATCGCGCGCCAGCGCCTTGGCCATCTCCAGCCGGCGCAGGTCGGCGAACGGCAGGGTGGGCGGGTGGCGATCCATCACGTCGGCCAGACCGACCCGCTCGGCAATGGCACGTGCGCGCCCTTCCACATGCGGCTCGGCGGCGAGCTTGAACAGCGAGTCCGGAAGCAGGGCGAGCTTGATGTTCTCCAGCACCGTCTGGCGGTGCAGCGGGCGGGAGTGCTGGAACACGATGCCGACACCGCGGCGGGCGATCCGATGCGTGGGCCAGCCGGCGATGTCGGTG
>DAHWDR010000404.1:0-4041 GCA_027330745.1 Acetobacteraceae bacterium
CCTCGGCCTCGGCGCGCTGGTGGGGATCGGCGCCGCGATCCTGGCACTGCCCGGGGGCACCGCGCCGGTGACTTTGCCGCTCGCCATGGCCGGGGAACATTTCGGCTTCCACATCGCACCGGAGGGGCTATGGCTGATGGGGTTCGGTCTGGCCCCCGCCGCCTTTGCCTGCTGGCTTGCCTCACCGGTCCAAGCGGGCCGACCAGGCTGGCTGGTCGGCGCCGCGTTCAGCCTGCTCGGGGCGCTCGGCGTGTTCGGGATGCAGAACGCCGGCGGCTTCCTGATCGCCTGGGAGGTGATGAGCCTGGGCGGGGCGGTCATGATCCTGGGCGAGCGGGTCTCGCTCGCCCCCGGCGTGCCGGTCTTGTTCATGCTCGGGCTGTTGGAGGTCGGTGCAGTGGCGTTGCTGATCGCCTTCCTCGCGCTGGTCACCGCCTCGGGCCATCTGTCCTTCGCCGGGCTTGCCGCCGGCGGCGCGGCGCTGCCGGGATGGGTCGGAATCGTAGTCGGCGTGCTGCTGGTAATCGGCTTCGGCGCCAAGCTCGGCCTGCTGCCGTTCTACGAGTGGTTCCCCGCCGCCTATGGCGCCGGCAGCGGCGCGTCCGGGGCGATCCTGTCTGGCGTCGTGCTGAACGCGGCGTTCTTCGCGCTGTCGCGCGGCGTGCTGGACTGGGTGGCGGGGCCGGGCGCGTACGGGCTCGGGATCTTCATCGTCATCGTCGGGGTCCTGAGCGCGATCCTGGCGGTGCTGTATGCGTTCCAGCAGGATGACTGGCGCAGCCTGCTGAGTTTTTCCTCGGCCGATAACGCGGCGATCGCGGTTACCACGCTGGGGGCTGCGTTGATGTTCCGCATGAGCGGCCTGCCGGCGCTGGCCGGGCTGGCCTGGACCGTATCGCTGCTGCACCTGGCCGGCCACGCGCTGGCGAAGGGCACGTTGTTCCTGACCGCCGACGGCGCCTATGCCGCCACCGGCCGGTATGAGATCCGCCATTCCCTGCTGCTGCGGCGCACCGCGTTCGTGTTCGGCGCCGGGGCCTTGTTCGCGGCGATGAGCTTGGCCGCGATGCCGCCGCAGGCCGGGTTCGTCAGCGAGTGGTTCGTGTTCCAGACCGTATTCCAGGGCTTCCACCTGCCGGGCATGGGCGGGCGGCTGGTGCTGGCGCTGGCCGGCGCGGGGATCGCTTTGACCGCGGCGGTGGCCTTCGCCACCTTCGTGAAGCTGTTCGGCATCGGGTTGCTCGGCGCCGGCAACCATGTCTCCGGCCGCGTCGGCGCGGGCGTGGTGGCTTCGGTGGCGGTGCTCGGCGGATGCGTGCTTGCGCTCGCGGTCGGGATGCCGCTGTGGTTGTCGGCGCTGGCCGAGGCGGCGATGGGCCGGTTCGGCGTCGCGGCGCCGGGGCTGATGCATGATGGGCCGCTGCTGGTCCCGTTGACCGCCGGTTTCGCCTTCATCTCGCCCAGCCTGCTGGTGATCGTGATGCCGTTGCTGGCGCTGTTGCCGATTGCACTGCTGCTGGCCGCGCGCGCGGCGCATCCGGTGCGGCGCGCGCCGGTGTGGTATGGCGGCTCCGCACCCGACATCGCGCGCACCGCGACCACCGCGCTCACGTTCTCGAACGCGCTCCGCACTTTCTACAGCTTCGTCTATCGGCCGCGGGTGGAGACGAAACGCGAGACGGTGGGGCGCGAGTATTTCGTCACGCGGCTGAGTTTCAGCCACGAAGTGGCGCCGGTGTTCGGTCCGTGGCTGTTCGCCCCCGCGGTGCGGCTGGTGCGTGGCGCCTCGGCCCGGTTACGCGGATTGCAGTCGGGCCACCTCAATTTCTATCTTGGGCTGATCGGGCTGCTGCTCGTGATCATCCTGGCGCTCACCCTTGTTCCACGATGAAAGACAATGCAACGCATGTGGACCTATTTCTTCGTCGCGGTGTTCGGCCTCCTCGGTTGCTGGGCCCGCCTTGCGCAAGCAAGCCTGGTGCAGGCAATCTGGGGCAGCGATTTCCCTTACGCGACGCTCAGCATCAACCTGATGGGCAGCTTCCTGATGGGATTTCTGTTCATCGAGACGCTGGAACGCCTGACCCTGGCGCCGGCACTGCGCACCGGCGTGTTGACCGGGTTCATCGGCGGCTACACCACATTCTCCACGTTCCAGATGGAATGTCTGCTGCTGTTCGAGCAGGGGGAGGCGGTGAAGGCGTTCCTGTACCAGGGCCTGTCGCTGGTGCTTGGTCTCGGCTGCGCCTTCTTCGGCGCCTATATCGCACGCAATCTGTAGGGAGGCCGAGGTGGACGACGAAGTGATGGTCGCGCGCATCTACATCCACGAAGCAGACTACGGAAAGCGGAAATCGCTGATGCAGGAAGTGCTCAACATCCTGCACGACCAGCAGCGCATGCAGGGCGTGGTGGTGTTTCGGGCCATCGCCGGCTTCGGCGACAGCGGCGAGGTCCATGCGGCCGATATCCTCCGTCTCAATGTCGATCTGCCGCTGGTGATAGAGTTCTTCGACCGGCCCGAGGTGGTGCGCGCGGCGCTTGCGCTGCTCGATCCGCTGGTGCCGGCCGGGCACATCCTGCACTGGAGCGCCACGCGGCATGGTGGCCCGCCCGCGCGACCGATCGGCAGCAAACCTGGCGGCGACTGAGCGCCCCGCCGGCGCGGTTCTCTCCCGGAGGTCTCGGCCATGAAAGAGATCGCCCTTCCGACACAAGCGAAACTGACCAGCACGCTGGTGCCCGATCTATCGCTCAGCTATGGCCAGGTGGTCTGGGTGCTGGAAGCCGCGGGTTTCAGCGCGGGCGCGCCTGATATGACCTTTCAGCACTATATCAAATCGCTGCGCAAGATCGGCCTTCCGTTCCGGCGCGGCGAACCGGGTCTCGATCACGGCAGACTCGCGCATTACGCCTTCGACCACTTGATGGATCTCGCGGTGGCCCTGCACCTGCGGGTCTATGGCACGCTGCCCGATCCGGTGGCGGAAGGGCTGATCGCCGCGCGGGCGACGCTGCACGGATTTTACCGGCGCGCCTATTTGGAGCATGCGACCGGGCTAGGCGAACAAACCGAGGTGACCGCCCAGGGTCGAACCGGGTTCGCGATGCGTGGCGTCTGGCTCGATCTGCGGTTGCGCTATGCTGGCGGGCGCTGTCTGGGTTTCGGCCCGCCGCGGATTTTGTCTCCGTTCGAGGCGCTTCGGGTGTTCGCGACCGCCGAGGAGGCTGTGCGCACCCAGCCCCCCTTCAACCTGTCGGAGCTGGCGGTCCGGCTGGTGGCGGCGTCGCTGCGGTGCCCCGGGATGCGCGGGGTGCATCCGGCCCGGCGCGCGGTGGGACGATCGGCACCAGCGGCGGCTCCATCCCAGCCGTGATCGCATCCGTCGCGGGGATCCGGGCGAGCCCTATGACGGTGCCAGTCGCACGACGCTTGACGATTGCGGAACGGAGGCGATAGAGTTTCGAACTGACGAAAGGGGATGGGGTTCCCCGTGTGACCGCCGTTCGGCTGATGACCCCTGCAACGAGCGTGGAGGCACGCGATGCAGGTCGTCTGGTCGATCCACCGGGGCGCGCAAGGCACCGCTCACATCGCGGCGGGGGTGCTTTCCGCGAACTCCCTCGACGATGCGGTCTGGTATGATGCGGTGCGCCGGACGATTCTGGGCCTGGATCGGTTGCTACAGCGCTATTACGGCGTCGGCGCTTTCACTGACGATCCCGCGTGCCTGCTGCGTGTCGCGCCCGGAAGAGCGGCTACGACGGTGCGGCTGGTCGCCGACACGCGGCTCGCGGCGGGAGACCCAATCCTGGAACTGCATCTATGGAACGAACAACTGCCGCGCTGTCGTGGCGGTGACGGGCTGGGCTGGGCGGTGCGGTTCCGCACCATGCTCGACCATTCGCTTCGCTTGCTGGCGACGGAGATCGCGACCGACCCGGCCCTGGCCGACATACGCGCCTTGCGTGCCGATACCGCGTTTGTCACCCGGGGCCGCGGACGCAGGCTGGCGCGGATCGCAACAGCGTATGGCTTCG
>DAHWDR010000217.1:0-3567 GCA_027330745.1 Acetobacteraceae bacterium
GTCGGAGCATCGGAAGACCACCCCGGCAACCACCCAAGGCCGCGCCATGACCGCACCCAGCCTGCAAGATGGCATCCGCGCCCGCCGCGTCGTCGGCGTGAACGGCCTGTCGATCCATCTCCTGGAAGCCGGCTACGACCCGCCCGACCGACCGGTGTTGCTGCTGCTGCACGGGTTTCCCGAGCTGGCCTATTCCTGGCGCAAAATCATGCTGCCGCTCGCCGCCGCGGGCTATCGCGTGATCGCCCCGGACCAGCGTGGCTATGGCCAGACCACCGGCTGGGATCCCGATTACGATGGCGACCTCGCCTCGTTCCGCCTGTTCAACCTGGTGCGCGACATGGTGGGGCTGCTGGCGGCGCTGGAGATCCCGCGCCTGGCCGCCGTGGTCGGCCATGATTTCGGGTCCCCGGTCGCATCCTGGTGCGCGCTGCTCCGCCCCGACCTGTTTCCCGCCGTCGCGTTAATGAGCGCGCCCTTCGCCGGCGCGCCCGCGCTGGCCGCACCGGACACGGCGGATATTCATGCGGCGCTCGCGCTGCTGGACCGGCCGCGCAAGCACTATCAGTGGTATTATTCCACCCGTGCCGCAAATGCCGACATGCAGGACTGCAAGCAGGGCGTGGCCGCGTTCCTGCGTGCCTACTACCACGTGAAAAGCGCGGACTGGCCCGGCAACCACCCCGCGCCGCTGCGCGCCTGGACCGCAGAAGAACTGGCACGCCTGCCCACGTATTACGTGATGGACCGCGATCGTACCATGGCCGAGACGGTCGCCCCGGAGCTGCCCGCAACCGTCCCCGCTTGGCTGACCGAAGCCGAACTGGCCGTGTATGCGGGCGAATACACCCGCACCGGGTTCCAGGGCGGGCTGCAATGGTATCGCTGCCGCACCCAGGATGTGGGCCTGGCCGAACAGCAGATTTTCGCCGGTCGCAAGATCGCGGTCCCGGCGATGTTCCTGGCCGGGGACAAGGATTGGGGCGCGTTCCAGACCCCGCGCGCGCTGGAGCGGATGGCCAGCCATGGCTGCGCCGATCTCCGCTTCCGCCACCTGATCCCGGGCGCCGGCCATTGGGTGCAGCAGGAACAGCCGGCGGCGGTGACGGCGGCCTTGCTCGGGTTCCTGCGCAGCCTGCCGTGACCCCGGTCCTGCCCTGGCTGCTGGCGCTCGGCCTGGGCTTCTTCTTTGGCCTGGCGTTCGAGGAGTTCCACGCAAGCGGCCATCAAAAGCGCCCCGGCGGGATCCGTAGCTTCCCGCTGCTGGCGCTGACCGGTGCGGCGCTGGAACGGCTGGACCCGGACCCGCCCTGGCTGCTCGGCGCGGGGCTGCTGGTGCTGGGCGCGTGGCTGGCGTTGTACTACGCGCGCCACATGACCGAGCCGGATGCCGACGGGCTGCCGAATGTCGGGCTGATGGCGCCCGTGTGCAACCTGCTCGCGTTCCTGCTTGGACCGCTTGCGCTGACCGCGCCGGCATTCGTCCCCGTGGGCGTGACCGTTGCCGCCGTGCTGCTGCTGACCGCGCGCGAGGAGCTGCACGATCTGGCGCGCCGGATCGAGCTGGCGGAGATCGTCAATGCCGGGCGGTTTCTGCTGATCACCGGGCTGGTGCTGCCGTTGCTGCCGGACCGGCCGCTCACCGCCCTGACCAGCATCACGCCGCATCAGGCCTGGCTCGCGCTGGTGGCGATCAGCTCGATTTCGTACGCCAGCTATCTGCTGGGTCGCTACGTCGTGCCGGCCGGGGCGGGGCTGCTGACGGCGTTGCTGGGCGGGCTGTATTCGTCCACCGCGACCACGCTGGTGCTGGCGCGGCGCGCGCGCGGCGGCAGCGCGGATACCGAAACCCAGGCTGGAATCGTGCTGGCGAACGCGGTCATGTATGCGCGGCTGTTGGTCGTGGTGGCGGTGTTCGACCACGCGCTGGCCGCGCGGCTGGCAATGCCGCTGCTGGGGCTGTCCGGGCTGGGCGCGATGCTGGTTCTGGCCTGGCTGGTGCCGCGGCGACGGCGCGCGCGGACGGCCCCGGCCGCGCATGACTGGGGCAACCCGCTGAGCCTGGGGACCGCGGCAAGCTTCGCGGTGCTCTTCGTGGCGGCCTCGATCGCCGTCGGCGTCGTGGTACGCCGCTTCGGCGCGCCGGGCCTGCTGGCGCTGGCCGGTCTGGTCGGTGTCACCGATATCAACCCGTTCGTGCTCAGCCTGGCCCAGCATGGGGCCGGGATCATGTCCACCGGGCTGCGGGCCGAGGCGGTGCTGCTGGCGGCGGCGTCCAATACCGTGTTCCAGGCCGCCTACGCGGCGGCGTTCTCGCGCCTGCTCGTCGGTTGGGCGCCGCTGGCGGGGCTGGCGGTGCTGGCCGCGGCGGGGGTGGGCGCGGCGCTGTGGGTGGGCTGACCGCGCGCGCTGCCAGGTGGGCTTTCAGGCCGTTGCGGGGGGCGGCGGTGGACGTTCCGAACGTTCCGGCCCGGTTGCCGCGGCGGCGGTGGCGAGCCAATCCAGCGCGTCCTGCAGGATGATCGCCGCAGCCAGCCGGTCCACCGCGGCGCGGCGCGCGGCGGTGCTGAGCCGGGTGTGTTCGGACAGGAAATCGGCCGCGGTGGCGGTACTGAGCCGTTCGTCCTGCATCGCCGCGGGCAGCGCGGTGGCCTGCGACAATGCCAGCGCCCAGTCCCGCGCGGCCTGGGCGGCGGGGCCGAACGCCCCGTCCATCTGCAGCGGCAGGCCGACGATCAGCCCGCCCACATGCTGCGCCCGCGCGATCGCGCCGATCGCGGCGGCAACCGCGGCAAGCTTGCCGCGGGGGATCGTGCTGTGCGGCGTCGCCAGCCGCCGGCCCGCATCGGACAGCGCCAGGCCGATGCGCTTGCGCCCGGGATCGATCCCGAGGAGCCGCTGGTCGCGGGAAAGCCGGGCGGACAAGTCCGTCAGGTTGAACAGGGCCATGCGCGTGGTTATGGTCCGCCCCCGATCCCCCGAAAAGCCCGCTTCCCGGAAAAGGATGTGCCTGGATGTCGCTTGATCCCGCGACCGTGCGTCGTATCGCCGCGCTGGCCCGGCTGCATGTGGAAGACGCCGACGTGCCGCGCCTGCAAAACGAGCTGAACGGGATTCTGCGCTGGATCGAACAGCTGAACGAGGTGGACGTGACCGGGATCGAGCCGCTGGCCGGCGCCGCGCTGCGCGCCCTGCCGCTGCGCGAGGACGTGGTCACCGATGGCGGCTACCCCGAGGCGGTGCTGGCCAACGCTCCGGACCGGATCGGGGCGTTCTTCGCCGTGCCGAAGGTGGTGGAATGAACCTGACCCGGTTGACCATCGCCGCCGCCGCCGCAGGGCTGCGCCGGGGCGATTTCACCGCCGTCGCGTTGACCGAGGCGCATCTGGCCGCGATCGCGGCGGAGAACCCGCGGCTGAACGCGTTCATCACCATCACCGCGGCGGCGGCGCTGGCGCAGGCGCGCGCGGCCGACCAGGCGCTGGCGGCGGGGCAGGCGCGGGCGCTGACCGGGATTCCGCTGGCGGTGAAGGATTTGTTCTGCACGGACGGCGTGCGCACCACCGC
>DAHWDR010000427.1:0-2288 GCA_027330745.1 Acetobacteraceae bacterium
TGCGTCACCCGGTCGCCGGCGTGGGAGATGTTGAAATTCATGCTGCCCATGTTCAGGCTGCACATCTCGGGCTTCGCCACCAGCGGCGCCGCCAGCCGGTCGTCCAGCGTCATGTTCAGCCCGCCGCCGGTGGTGATGTTCACCACCGCGTCGGTGCTTTGTTTGATCACCGGCAGGAAGCGCATGAACACGGCGGGGTCCGGGGTAGGCTCGCCGGTCTCCGGATCGCGGGCGTGCAGATGGATGATGGCCGCGCCGGCCTCCGCCGCCTCGATCGAGGACCGCGCGATCTCCTCCGGCGTGATCGGCAGATGCGGCGACATGGAAGGGGTGTGGATCGCCCCCGTCACCGCGCAGCTGATGATCACCTTGGCCATGGATCGCCCCTTTCCCTTTGTCCGCCGCGCCGCTACGGTGTGGTCGTGCGTCCGCGTAGCTCAGCAGGATAGAGCACAGGATTCCTGGTTGGCAAAATTGGGCGCGACGGATGGAAACACCGTCGCGGATCCGCTCAAAGTCGGGGAACGCCAAGGCCGCTGGCCTGGCCGATCCCGAGCCAAGCCCCGCAAGGGGAAGGTGTAGAGACTGGACGGGTGGCACCTGTCGGCCCCGGCACGCCGGGGCAAAGGGTGAAGGGACAGTCCAGACCACGAACGGGCCGGTTGGCCCGGCGGCGTAAGCCGAAGTGGGATGAATCCTGGGGCCGTGGGTTCGAATCCCGCCGCGGACACCACGCGCGCGCCGGCCTGGGTCGCCGTCGCGCGTTGACCGTTCCTGGGGCCGGGAGTAAGCCCCCGCAACGGTTTGGCGCGCCCCGCGCGCCGGTGCAACGCAACAGGATTCCATCGTGCAGGATGTCCGCGACGCGCTGATGCTGGCGCGCACTTCCCAAGGCAAGCTGGTCCGCCGCCCGCTCTCCCCGCATCTTCAGGTCTATCGCTGGCCGATCAGCATGGCGCTGTCGATCGGTCATCGGATCACCGGGGTCGGCATGGCGCTCGGCACTTTACTGATGACGTGGTGGCTGGTCGCCGCGGCCACCGGCGGGGATGCGTTCCGTGTGGTGCAGGGGTTTCTGGGGTCCTGGCTGGGGGTGATCCTGCTGCTCGGCTGGTCGGGGGCGCTGATTTTCCATCTTGCAAGTGGCATCCGTCACCTGATCTGGGATATCGGCCGCGGCTTCGACGACCGCGCCTACCGCGCCTCCGGACGCGCCGTGGTAGCCGCGGTGGCGGTGGCAACGGTGCTGGTCTGGATCGTCGGGCTGGCGGTGTGGTGAGGGCGAACATGAACGAAACACCGCAGATCGCGATTCGCCGCTCGATGCTGGGCCGTGCCCGTGGCACCGGCGCGGCGCGCGCCGGGCGGGGCACCTGGTGGACCCAGCGGGTGACGGCGCTGGCGTTGATCCCGCTGTCGCTGTGGTTCATCGCCAGCATGATCTCGCTGGAATCGGCCCAGCGCGCCGATGTCGCCGGCTGGCTGCACGCGCCGCTGGCGCTGGCCCTGGTGCTGGCGCTGATCGTTGCCACCTTCTGGCACATGGCGCTGGGGCTGGGCGAAGTGATCGAGGATTACGTGCATCAGGAAGGCATGAAGCTCATGCTGATCCTGACGGTGCGCGGGGTGTCGGTGCTGCTGGCGCTGCTCTGCGCGGTCGCGGCGCTGCGGCTTGGGCTGTAGCGCGCCGGAAAGGATTCAGGAATGAACGCCATCAATACGCCGTCCGCCGGGCCCGCCGCCGGCGCGTACCGCATCGTCGATCACACCTATGACGTCGTGGTCGTGGGTGCCGGCGGTTCGGGGCTGCGCGCCACGCTCGGGATGGGCGCGGCGGGGCTCAAGACCGCCTGCATCACCAAGGTGTTCCCGACCCGCAGCCACACCGTGGCCGCCCAGGGCGGCATCGGCGCCGCGCTCGGCAACATGGGCGAGGATGACTGGCGCTGGCACATGTACGACACCGTGAAGGGGTCGGACTGGCTCGGCGACCAGGACGCGATCGAATACATGTGCCGGGAAGCGATTCCGGCGGTCTACGAGCTGGAACATTTCGGCGTGCCGTTCAGCCGCACGGAAGACGGCAAGATCTACCAGCGCCCGTTCGGCGGCCACATGAAGGATTACGGCCGGGAGCCGGCGATGCGCGCCTGCGCCGCCGCCGACCGCACCGGCCACGCCATCCTGCACACGCTGTATCAGCAAAGCCTGAAGCACGAGGTCGAGTTCTTCATCGAATACTTCGCGCTCGATCTGATCCTGGATGACGAAGGCGTCTGCCGCGGCGT
>DAHWDR010000428.1:0-2872 GCA_027330745.1 Acetobacteraceae bacterium
GGATTTCGACGAGGTGTTCCGTGGCGTCGATGCGCTGCTGACGCCCACCGCGCCGTCGGCCGCCTTCGGGCAGGGGGAGAAGATGGACGACCCGGTGACGATGTATCTGAATGACGTGTTCACCGTGCCGGCGGATCTGGCTGGCGTGCCGGCGATGAGCGTGCCGGCGGGGGTGGATGCGGACGGGCTGCCGCTGGGCTTGCAGGTGATCGGGCGCGGCTTCGACGAGGCGACGGTGTTCGCGGTGGGGGCGGCGTTGGAGGGGATGGGGTAGGGGGGTGCAAGCTCCCGCGACACCCGCCCTCAGCGGTTGGTTCGCAGTGCACCGTCCATGATCTCCACAAACAAGCGCTTGTCGTTGCTGGCCTGCACGATGTTCCATTCGTGGTAAATCAGAGTCATTGCGACCTCGATCCGGGCGGCGCACTGCGACTCCCGGCAGCTCAGCTTTATCAGGGACAATTTGCTGAACGCTCGCCTGCCGACGCCGCGCCGCGCGGCGATCTTGCGGAAGTCGGCATCCATGCTGACCAGGATCGCCTGGTTTGCCACGGCCACGACGGCAACCAGCGGATCCGGGGTGTCGGTGGCGATCCGCTCGCGCAGAAAGATGACCTCGTGCCCGTGCCTCTCGAATGTCTTGCCGGCGGAATCGGGCACGCACTGATCGATGAAGACCCGCAGGACCGGCGCCGCCACCGTTACGCCGCGGCTTGCCGGTGCCGTAGCGCGGCTTCCACATCGTCCGGGGTCAGATCGGGATACTCGCCGATGATCTGCGCGGTCGTGTAGCCGTCATCGTGCAGCCGCCGGATCGAACCCACCTTGATCCGGGTTCCCGAGAGCACCCAGGCTTTCCGGCTGACGCCCTGCATCCTCACGATTCGGCCAATCGCCTGCGGAGATCGGATACGCATGGCCTGGATATCTTGATCGGTCTCCGCGATGACCTGCCGGAGTTCGATCGTCGGCAGGATATACTGGCCTGATACGACCTCGCGCGGCGGGTTGCTGTCGGGAAACTGGAACAGGACCTTCCGGTTCACCACCCAGAGCTTAGTGGCGGTCCACTTGTCCGCGCCGAGATCGGACAGCTGCGCGGCGACCTTGCGCAGATGCTGCAACGGCACGCCGTCGCGCACGCGCAGACGCTCCAGCACCCGCAGCGCGACGGCATCCTTGAACGAATAGACCCGACCGAACGGCAGGCGGGGGTTATCCTCCACGAAGCTGGGCGCGAAGAAGCCGGTGTTCGCCCAGTATCGCAGCCGCGCCTTGGAAAGGCAGGTCAGCCGCTCGACCTGGTCCTCGCTGAAGGCGGCGATCACGTCGTCCATTTTGAACATGGTGCCCCCTTTCGATGTGGCGAGACCGGGTCCAAGAAATCCTATCAGAACCTGCGTTTCGTCCGCAACCCTGCCCGTCATCGCCCTGATATCGTTTATGAAGCTTCCAACCGGCGCCGGCCCCGCCACCCCCCTTTACCTCCTCCCCGCCACCCGCCAAACTCCCCCCAACGACCAGGGAGGACCCACGCGCCATGCCCGTCATCACCCTGTCCAACCCGCCCGGCGTGCGCCCGCCGGCCACCCGCTACTCCCACGCCGCGCTGGTTACCGGCCCGCATCGGCGCCTGGTCATCTCCGGCCAGGTCGGCCAGGCGCCCGACGGCAGCGTGGCCGCCGACGGCGCCGCCCAGATCGCCCAGGCCTACGCCAATCTGCAAGCCGTGCTCGCCGGCCACGGCATGGGCATCGCCGACGTGGTCAAGACCACCGCCTTCCTCACCGACCGCGCCCTGATCCCCGCCTACCGCGCCGCCCGCGACGCGCTCTTCGCCACCCATGCCCCGGCCTCCACCCTGCTGGTGGTGGCCGGCCTCGCCGACCCAAGCTGGCTGGTGGAGATCGAGGCCGAAGCGGCGCAATGACCGCGCCCATCGCCCGCGCCCGCCGCGACACGCTCGGCGACATGCTGCGCCGGGCGGCCCGCGTGCATCGGGACCGCGAGGCGCTGGTCTTCGGCCCCCGCGCCTGGAGCTTCGCCGCCCTCGATGCCGGCGCCGACCGGGTGGCCACGCATCTGCTGGGGCTCGGGCTGGCGCCCGGGGACCGGGTGGCGGCCTTCGGGCGGAACTCGGATGCCTATCTGCTGCTCTGGCTCGGCTGCCTGCGCGCCGGTCTGGTCCATGTGCCCATCAACTACGCCCTTACGGGCGGCGAGCTCGCCTATATCGTGGAGCAATCCGGCGCCCGCGCGGTCTTCGCCGCCGCCGCCCTGGCCCCGGCGCTGGGCGCGCTGCCGCCGGGCACGCGGCTCTGCCCGCTCGATCCCGACGACCCGGCCGGCCCGGTGGCGATCGCCGGCGACGCCGCCATCCCCACCCCGCCCGATCCGCCGATCGACGAGGACAGCCTGGCGCAGATCGTCTATACCTCGGGCACCACCGCCGCCCCCAAGGGCGCGATGATGACGCATCGCGCCATCCTCGCCGAATACGCCGCGGTCCTGCATCATTTCGATATCTCGGCCGAGGACCGCGCGCTCGCCGCGCTGCCGCTCTATCACACGGCACAGATGCACGCGATCACCATGCCGCAGCTGATGGCCGGCGCCCGCACCGTGCTGATCGAGGCGCCGGAGCCGGCGACCGTGTTGCGGCTGATGGAAGCGGAACGGATCAACAGCTTCTTCGCCCCGCCCACGGTCTGGATCAGCCTGCTGCGCCACCCGGATTTCGCCGCCCGCGATCTCTCGGCCCTGCGCCGGATCGTCTATGGCGCCTCGATCATGCCGGGACCCGTGCTGGCCGAGCTCGCGGCGAGGCTGCCCGGGGCCGGGCTCTACAACGCCTATGGCCAGACCGAGATCG
>DAHWDR010000064.1:0-7211 GCA_027330745.1 Acetobacteraceae bacterium
CCAGGGTCTCGAACCGCGGCAGGCCGGACAATGTGATCAGGTAGCGCCCGTCATCGGTCTCGCTGAACGACGACAGCCGCCCGAGGCAGCCGATCCGGTACACTCCCGCCACGTCAGCGGCGCCCGGGTCGGGCTGGATCATGCCGAACATCCGTCCCGCCGCCAGCGCGTCCTCGGTCATCGCCAGATAGCGCGACTCGAAGATATTCAACGGCAGCTTGCCCCGAGGGAGCAGCAGCGCACCCGCGAGCGGGAATACCGGGATTTCTTCCGGCAGGTCCTCGGCGCGCGGGTGGAACGACGGCATCAGGAGAACAGCAGCGCCGAGAGCTTGCGGCGAGCCGCCATGGTTGCCGGATCATCGACGCCCCAGGCCTCGAAAAATTTCAGCAGCAGCAAGCGAGCCGCATCCTCGTTCCAGCTGCGCTGGCGGCGCATGATTTCCAGCAGCTGCGCCGCGGCGGCCTCGCGGTCTTCCTGCGCGTTCAGCGCGGTGGCAAGTTCGTAGCGCGCCTGGTAATCGGCGGGATCGGCGGCAACCCGGCCTTCCAGCGCGCTGCGCCCCGCGGCGGCGGCGCGGCCCTCGCGCGCCAGGATCAGGGCGGAGCGGGCGCCGGCAATCTCGGGGTGCTCGGCAATCGCGGCGGGGACCTGGGCCAGGGCCTGCTCGGCTTGGTCTTCCTGGCCCAGCGCCATCAAGGTGCGGATCAGGCCGGCCCAAGCTGCGGGATTCTCGGGTTCCTGTTCCAGAAGTGCACTGTAGAGTTCGCCTGCACCCTGGGCGTCGCCGGCTTCCATCGCGGCCTTGGCGTCGGCCAGCAAGTCGGCGGCGGGCATGGCGCCGCCAGCCTGTTTCAGCACACTCTCGACGAAGCGCTTCACCTCCGATTCCGGCACCGCGCCCTGGAACAGATCGGCGATCTGGCCCTGCCAGAACGCGGCGACGGTTGGCACGGATTGGAGCGGCAGCCCCATCTGCACCAGCTGCTGGACCAGCGCGCGGTTCTTGTCGATATCCAGTTTGACAAGCTTCACCCGGCCTCCGGCGGCGCGCACCACTTTCTCCAACATGGGTGTCAGCGTCTTGCATGGGCCGCACCAAGTGGCCCAGAAATCGACCAGGACGGGAAGCTGGCGCGACGCCTCGATCACGTCCTGCATGAAGGTCTTCTGATCGCCGTCCACGATCATCACCGGGCTGTCGGCGGTCTGCGGCTGGCCGATGAGCGTATCCATGGCGTGCTGGTTCCTGACGCGTGGCGGTTGAAAGAGTAGATGAGGCGTAATGCGCGCTCGGCAAGCGGCCGGGCGGCGCGACCATGCCGCCGGCGCCTGGGTTCGTCCAGGGCGCGGGAACAGCCCTCGGAGGAACGTATGACGATCCGCTACGACTTGGCCGGCCGGACCGCCTTGGTCACCGGCGGCGCGTCCGGCATCGGCTTCGCCACGGCCCGAATGCTGGGCGCCAACGGCGCCGCCGTTGCGATCAACCACCTGCCGGACGACCCGCGCGGGGCCGCGGCCGTGGCGCAGCTGCGCGCCGAGGGCATCCAGGCGATCCCCGCTCCCGGTAATGTCGGGACGCCCGGTGAGGCGGAGCAGATGGTAGCGGACGCCGTCGCGGCGCTGGGCCGGCTGGACCTGCTGATCAGCAACGCCGGGACCCCGGGCACGAACCGGCGTATTCCGCCGTCCAATTTGGACGCGATGACCGACCGTTCTGGCAGGCGTTGCTGTCGGTGAACCTGCTCGGCGTGTTCCGCTGCGCCCATGCCGCGGCGCCGGCGCTGCGGGCGACGCGGGGGGCAATTGTTAACACCGCATCGATCGCCGGGCTTGGTCGCGCCGGGTCGTCCCTGGCGTACGGGGCCACCAAGGCGGGCGTGGTCAGCCTGACGCAAAACCTGGCGCGGGCTTTGGGGCCCGAGGTGCGGGTGAATGCGATCGCACCGGGCGCGGTGGACAGCGCCTGGATGGTGGACTGGACCGAAGAAGAACGCCGCCGCTCAATCGAGGGCGCGGCCCTGAAACGCCGCTGCACGCCCGAAGACCTGGCCGAGGTGATCCTGTTTCTGGGCTTTGGCGCGGCGATGGTGACGGGGCAGACCATCGTGGTGGACGGCGGGCTGACATTATAGCGCGCCGGTGTCGTGGAACGATGCACCACCTTGCCTGCCACCGCGCCCGGGCGGCCCAACCGCAAGATTGCGGCAACCGCCCGGCGGTCGCTATGACTGGCGCGGAAGGGCAACCGGAGCCACTGCCATGACGCATCACTACGACCTGCTGATCCGCCACGGCACCGCCGTCCTGCCATGGGGCATGGAAGCGACCGATATCGGCGTCCAGGACGGCAAAATCGCTGCACTCGGCGTGCCCGCCGCAGCCAGCGCGACCGAAACGATCGACGCTCGCGGCCTGCATGTCCTGCCCGGCCTGATCGACCCGCATGTGCATTTGCGCGACCCGGGGGACGCGGCCATCGAGACCATCCCCACCGGCACGCGGGCCGCTGTCCTCGGCGGCCTGGCAGCGGTCTTCGATATGCCGAACACCGCGCCGTCGATCACCGATACCGCGCGCCTCGCCTGGAAACAGGACTACGCGGCGCGGGAATCCTGGTGCGATATCGGGCTGTATGTCGGCGGCACCAAAACAAACATTCCCGAGTTGGCCGCGCTGGAGCTGACCGAGGGCGTCTGCGCGATCAAGATCTTTGCCGGTTCCTCCACCGGCGATCTGCTGGTCGAGGACGACGCCTCCCTGGAACGGGTCATGCGGTCCGGCCGGCGGCGCATCGCGTATCATTCGGAGGACGAATACCGGTTGCGGGACCGCCGCAAACTGTTCGCCTCGGGCGAACCCTTTGCGCGGCACATGGACTGGCGCGACGTGGAGTGCGCGTTCCTCGGCACCCGCCGGCTGATGGCGCTGGCACAGGCCACCGGACGGCCCGCCCATATCCTGCACGTCTCCACGGCCGAGGAACTCGCGTATCTGCGTGGCTTCCGCGATCTGGCGACCTGCGAGGTGCTACTGAACCATCTGACCCAGATCGGTCCCGAAGCCTACGAAACCCTCGGCGGGTACGCGGTTATGAACCCGCCGATCCGCGACCGTCGCCATTACGAGGCCGCCTGGGCAGCGATCGCCGACGGTACCGTGGACACGGTCGGCTCCGACCACGCCCCGCATTCCCGCGCCGCCAAGGAGCGCCCCTGGCCCGACACGGCCGCCGGATTGACCGGGGTGCAGACCATCGTGCCGATCATGCTGGATCACGTAAACGCCGGGCGCCTGACGTTGCCGCGCCTGGTCGATTTGATGTGCGCCGGCCCGGCGCGGGTCTATGGCGCGCTGGGCAAGGGGCGCCTGGCGGCGGGTTATGACGGAGACTTCACCCTGGTCGATATGAAGCACACCCGGCGGATCGAGGAAAGCTGGATCGTTTCGCCCTGTGGCTGGACGCCGTTCGCCGGCATGACCGTGACGGGCTGGCCGGTGGCAACCATCGTCCGCGGTCGGGCCGTAATGCGCGACGATCAGCTCCTGGGCGTGCCGATGGGGCGCCTGGTGCGATTCCGCGGCTGATACAGGCGGGTGGACAAGCGACCCGGCCGCAGCGAATACTGGCAGCGGAGACGCAACAAAGGGGGGGGTGAATGCGTGCCGGACGGTGGTTTCTACCAGCGCCGGGGGCGGTGGGGCTGATCTTGGGGGCATGTCAGCACAAGCTGGCGCCGCCCGCCTTGCAGGACGGCTGGTTGGTGTATACTGGCGATCACACCGATGTAGACGCCATATGCGACAGCACGCCGATCCGGCTGACCGGCGATCATACGGACGTGACGCTGACGGGTTCCTGCACCAACGTGCAGCTGACCGGGAGCCACAACGACGTGGATGTGGCGATGGCCCCGGCAGGGCGGTTCGAGATCACCGGCTCTAGCAACGATGTCTGGTGGCACCTCGCCCGACCGGGTGCGCCGCCGGTACTCATCAACCACGGCAAGCAGGATGCGTTCCGCGCGAGCCGCTGACGCGACGCTACCGGTCGTTCGCGAACGGCGCGGCTGCGACGGGACTGGTGCCGTAGAGGTCCAATCCGGCGGCCTGGACGCGACGTTGCAGTCCGGCCAGAACGTCTCCAAGCGCGATCGCGATGCTTTGATCCTCTGTCGCCCGGGCGAGATCGACCAATCGACGCAGCTTATCAGCCAAGCCCCGCGACGGTGCGACCAGATCGCCGGACGCCACGTTCTGATACACGGCCAGCGCGCTTTCATACTGGTCGAACTCGGCAGCTCCGGAGATCGCCCAGGAGAACCGGCGTCCCGACGGCCCGTGCATTGGGGTAACTCCTTACCAAGAGAAGGGAACCGAGTTGCAACATATGACGTTTTTTTTAGATTGCAAGGGGAATTTTTGGCAGACATTGTTTGCTGAACAGTTTCGCCCTGGTTGGCTGCCATGAAAGCGAGTCATATTTGCGACAATCCCGTTCAGTGAGACAGACCCCATGAACCCCTGGCCCCTATGCCGCCTCGGCCGCAGTACAGTCGCCGTCACCACGGTCGGCCTTGGCACCGCCACGCTTGGCGGCTCGCGCGTGCCCCTGACCGATGCCGAACGCCGCACCATCATCCGCGCCGCCTGGGACGGCGGCGTACGCTATGTGGATACCGCTCCGTTCTACGGCGTAGGTGCCGCCGAACGCGCCGTGGGAGACGCGCTGCGCGACGAACCGCGCGACAGTTGGGTGCTGTCGTCCAAGGTCGGGCGGTTGTTACGGCCTGATCCGTCCGGCACGCCGGCCACCGATGGCCGCCTGGCACCGCTGCCCTTCACAGTGACCTATGACTACGGCCACGACGCAATCCTGCGATCGGTGGAAGACAGCCTTCAGCGCCTGGGCCTGGCGCGCATCGACATTCTCTATGTCCACGACATCGGCGCCTATCAGCACGGCGAGGCCGCCGCTGGGCACATGGCGCGACTGCGCGACAGCGGATACGCGGCGCTGGCTCGGCTGAAGTCCGAGGGGACCGTCGGCGCGATCGGCATTGGGGTGAACGAAACCCCGGTGCTGATGGAGGCGCTGTCCTGGGGCGACTGGGACGCGTTCCTGCTGGCCGGTCGATACACCTTACTGGAGCAGGCGCCACTCGACGATCTGCTGCCGCTGTGTCTGGCGCGCGGCACCTCCATCGTGGTGGGCGGGCCGCTGAACTCGGGCCTGCTGGCCGGCCGGGATTCGTGGAATTATGCCCCCGCCCCGCCCGAGATGGCCGCCCGCGCCGCCGCCATCGCCGCCATCTGCGCCCGCCACGCCGTGCCTCTGCCGGCCGCGGCGCTGCAATTCCCGCTGGCCCACCCGGCGGTGGCGGCCGTGATTCCAGGGCCGCGTTCGCCGGCGGAGGCAACCGAAAACCTGCTGCTGCTGCGGCAGCCGATCCCGCCCGACCTCTGGGCCGAACTCAAATCGGCGCGGCTACTGGATCCGCGGGCACCCACGCCCTGACCTGCCGCATCAGATGCCGCGACAGCGCCCGCCGCGCCGCCTCCGCCTGGCGGGCAAGTGCCAGCAGCGCCGGCAACTGCCGCGGATTAGCCGCGACCGACCCCAGAACGCGGTGCAGGCCGATCCGCCCGGCGCGGTCCAGCGCCGCCAGCGCCGCCGGCGGTAGGTCCGTCTCGGCCGGGTCGCAGACCACGCGCAGAACCGCGAAGGGCAGGTTACGCGCCGCCGCCGCCGCCGCCAGGCCGCCCGTCTCCAGGTCCAGCGCGACACAGCCGGTTTCCCGCCGCAGCCTGGCCTTTGCCCCGGCGGTCGCGGCGATTTCGGTGCCGCACAGCAACAGGCCTTCGGTCGGACCGCCCAGGGCGCGGGCCAGATCAGGGTCCACCGGCAGCGCTCGGCCGTCCAACTGGACCGCGCGGGGAATCAGCACGGTGCCGGGGGGCAGTGCCGGGTCCAACCCGCCAGCCAGGCCGAAGCTGACCAGCGCCGTGACGCCGGCCTCGGCCAGGACTTGCGCCGCCCGGGCGGCGCCCGCGGCGTCACCGCCGCCGATCGCGACCGGCCAGCCGAGGCCGCGCAACAGCCGCGCCTCGGCCCGCAGCCCGACGACCACACCCGGTCGCGACGCAACCATCGCGACTGGCGGTTCACCAACTGACCGCAGAAACATCGTATCCCCAATACCCCAGCCGGAACGGCACGGTAGGACGCTGCCCGCGGTGAAAAAAACCGCCCGGTCGTCGTAGCCTGTGTTACCGATCCGGAGGGGCAACGCAAGCGTGGGATGCGGCGACGGATGCGCCGTGTCGCCGCGCGCGGTTGCCGGTGCCGGTCGCGCGCGGCATGATGGGTCGTCACCGTCACCCCCGGGAACCCGCCCATGGCCGACCCCATCCCATTTCGCTCCGCCGTGCCCGGAACCCAACCGCCTTACGACCTGCCGGCATATCTCGGCACCATCAAGCGCCATCCGTTGCAACCGCTGCACCGGTTGGACTCCACCGTGACCGAGACCACCGGCCCCCGCTTTTCCTCGGCGCTGTTCCCCGAAGACGGCGATCTGTCCCGGGTCGACGGCCAGGACGCCCTGGGTCAGCGGATCATCGTCGCCGGCACGGTAACGGATGAAGACGGCCGCCCAGTGCCGCACACCATGCTGGAGATCTGGCAGGCGAATGCTGGCGGCCGCTATCATCATCCGGCGGACCAGCACGACGCGCCGCGCGACCCGCATTTCAAGGGCAGCGGGCGGGTGTTCACCGACGCCGACGGGCACTATCGGTTCCTGTCGGTGCTGCCGGGCGCCTATCCCTGGCCGAACCACCGCAACGCTTGGCGGCCGAACCATATTCATTTCTCGCTGTTCGGGCCGGCCTTCGCTACGCGGCTGATCACTCAGATGTATTTCGCCGGCGATCCGCTGCTGGCGTTCGACCCAATCTACAACGGCGTGCCGGATCAGGCGGCCCGCGCCCGGCTGGTGGCCGGGTTCGATCTGGATCTGACCGAGCCCGATTACGCGCTGGGCTATCGCTTCAATATCGTGCTGCGCGGGCGCGGCGCGACGCCGATGGGGATCTGAGTCCATGCCGATCGCGACCGCCAGCCAGACCATCGGCCCCTACTGGCATCTGATCGAGGATCCGTCCTGGTCGGACCTGACCCGATTCGGCGCCGAAGGCGAGCGCAT
>DAHWDR010000122.1:0-6730 GCA_027330745.1 Acetobacteraceae bacterium
CGGCGATCGCATCGGGATCAAGCTTGTCGAGCCCGGCCAGAATCTCCGGATCGAACGGTTCGAACGCCGAGGGCATCAGCAGCAGCACGTTCACCGGCAGGGCGTTTTCGGCAAACGCATCGATGCCGACACCGCCCATGCGCCCCTTGGCGGTGGAGAAGGACTCGCGTGACGGCAGGGTGCCGCCGTGATCGATCGGCACCAGCTTCGGATCGTCCGGATCGGTGGTGTCCACCATGATGTTGCCGCCGTGACGGTCGATGCTGAGGGACATCAGGTCCAGCAGGGCCATCTTCTGGACCTCCGTCGCCTTGACCTTGTTGAAGGTCTCCGGCGACAGGCCGTTCACGTCGGTCGTGGTGCCGCCCGCCAGTTGCTGTACCGAGCCGATCAACGGCGGGCCGGCGAGATCCCCGCCTTTCAGCGCGTACTGGCCCATCGACACCACGGTGGTGGGCGGCACCTTGAGATCGATCCCGGTCTGGGTGGCGAACAGCTGGGCGTTGGAATAGGCCAACGCCTCCTTGGCCGCGCCCGCGCCGGGCTGGTGGTCCTTGACGCCGTCCGGCGCGTCCTCGCCGTCCATCGGCTTGAAGATATACGCACGCGAGCCTTTGGCGTCCTTGGTGCCCGAGCCGATTTCCTGGCCGACCTCATCCAGGCTTTTGCTGCGCACCCAATACGAGCTCGACTTGCCCGCGCCGCCTTCCTCCTTCGTGCTGGTCAGCGCCTTGTTGCCCTGCTCATAGGCGAACTGCGCCTGCGCGCCGAGCATCCGCATTTCCGTCTCGCGGTCCCATGGCGCCCTCTCGGTCGGCTTGCCGGCGACGTCCAGTTCCACGGCCAGGGCGTATTGGCTGGCGGTCTTGATGCCTTCCTGGCAATATTGCTGCCGCAACTTGCCATCGTTGCTGGTTTTCTGCTGGTCGGTCAGGTCATTTTCGTGATGCGCCAGATATGCCTGCGCCGCACTGACCGCGCCCGCGCAGGCCAGTTGGATCGCCGCCACCAGATTGGCCGGAACGGGCTTCTTCGGATCGACGCCGCGTTTGGCATTCTCCAGCTTCTGCAACGCGTCGAGATAGGTCTGGAACTGCGGGTCCTTGGCCAGCTTCTGCTTGCCGATATTCTCGGCCATGCCTTGCGGCAAATAGGTTCGCTTCACCTCCGCGAGGATCGGCGTCATGTCGTCGTAGGCGGTCACCTGGGTAGCCAATTGCTGTATCTTTGCGGCCGCTGCCCGCGCCTGCGCCTGGGCCGCCAGCACCGCCTCGGCCGCCGCGACCTTCGCGGGCAGCCGAGTGAGGGCGGTGACGTAATCGGTCCGCTGCACCGCTGCCGCCACGTCGGCCGAGGCCTGGTCATAGGCGCCCTTCGTCGCCGCAACCGGCCGCTGCAACGGCGCGGTGGCGAGCGTCCGCTCCGCGGCGTCGAACAGGCGTTGGGAGGATGCGGCGGCGGTGGTGTAGCGACGGATGTTCTCGGGGGAATTGGGCAGTTGCGGCGCCGGCGGCAACTGGCCGACATTGAGGCCCTGGCGCGCCGTCTGGACGCCCTGCGGCCGTGCGCCGGGCATGGGATCATCGGTCCGGCGCATGTGCCGAAGCAGCCGCTGGCGGCGCGGATCGCTGTTCTTTCCGCGCGGCGGCGTGACCTGGGTGGGGACGTTGAGATTGTTATCGGACATGGCGGAGCCTCAAGATGCGGGGCGCGGGTGGGTCGGCTCGTGTCAGGCGATGGTGGGCGTCTGCAACCTGCCTTATCGAATACCCGGGATATAAAATATGGATGAGAACGATATAGACATGGAGGAAATCCCGGATGCGGAACGAGCCGCTAAATAGCGCAATTCCGATCTATCGCGACCGCAATCATTTTTGATAATTCCGACCAAGGATTAGCACCTGGCGGGCCGGTCGTGCAAGCCGGCATCGGCCCGCAGCGTCGCGAGCCGGCGCAAGCGGCGGATGGCGCGCGCCCCCGTCCGGGCGCGATCCTGCCGATCGCACAACCCGGAGCCCGTCATGTCCCATTTCCGCTGCCTGCCGATCGATCCCGCCATCGCCGCGCATTTCCGCGCCTCCGGCCGCGACCATGCCGGCAACGTCCTGCGCCGCATGATTGCCGACCACGCCAGCCCGTGCCGCGTCTGCCTGCGCGATGCGTTACCCGGGGAGGCGGTCCTGCTCGGCTCCTACGACCTACCCCGCCCGCGCGGGATCTACTGGACGCCGAGCCCGATCTTCGTCCACGCCGCGCCCTGCGTCCCGTTCGACCAGCCGGACCGGATCGCGCCGATCCTGCGCGGGCGGATGATCTCGGTCCGCGCCTACGACGCGGCCGATCAGTGTGTTTACGATCTGGGTTTTGCCGGTGACGGCGAGGCGATCGAGGCGCCGCTGGCGCGCGCACTGGACGATCCGCGCACCGCGTTCGTGAATATCCACACCGCCAAGCCCGGCTGCCTGCTGTGCCGGGTGGAACGCGCCTGATCCCAGCCTGGCGCGCCCTTCCCCCCGGTTCGGGGGAAAGGGCCGGAGCGCTGCGTTACGCCGCCGCCTGGTGCGGCACGCCCTTCTCGGTCAGCAGCGTCTCAAGCTCGCCCGACTGGAACATCTCGGTGATGATATCGCAGCCGCCGACGAACTCGCCCTTCACGTAAAGCTGCGGGATCGTCGGCCAGTTCGAGAACTGCTTGATCCCTTCGCGCAGCTCGGGGTCCTCCAGCACGTTGGCGGTACGGAACGGCACGTTCAGGTGCGACAGGATCTGCACCACCCGCGCCGAGAACCCGCACTGCGGGAACATCGCCGTGCCCTTCATGTACAGCATCACCGGGGTCGCGGCGATTTCCGCCTGGATCCGGTCAACCGCGGTCGTATCAGCCATCGTCCTTCATCCTTTCCAGAAACCAGCCTATTCCGGCGCCGAGGTCTGCAACGCCAGCGCGTGCAGCACCCCGCCCATGCGTCCGCTCAGCGCCGCGTACACCATCTGGTGCTGGCGCACCCGCGGCACCCCGCGGAATCGTTCGGAAACCACTTTCGCGGCGTAGTGATCGCCGTCTCCGGCCAGATCCTCCACCGTCACGGCGGCATCCGGCAAGGCGGCTCGGATCAGCGCCTCGATCTCACCTGCCACCATCGCCATCGTGCCGAACCCCTCAACTGCCCATGAACGCGGGGAAGAATGCCGCGTGCGCCGCGCGTAACCTGGCCACCGATATGGTTCCGCCATCCGGCAGTGTCAAATCCGCCCCGCCGGAATGTCCGATGCGCAGCGCGGCGATCCCGGCGGCCTCGGCGGTGCGCACCAAGGCGCCGGAATCCGCCACCGCGAGCAGGTAGCGCCCCTGGTCCTCGCCGAACCAATAGGCGTGGCCCGGAATCTCCCGCGGCCCGGTCGACAGCCGCACGCCGACATCGCCGGCCATCGCCATCTCGGCCACCGCGACCAGCAGCCCACCATCGGCGACGTCGTGGCAGGCCCGCACGCTCCCGGCCAGGATCTGGGCGCGCACGAAATCCCCGACGGCGCGTTCGGCCGCCAGATCCACCGGCGGCGGAGCGCCTTCCTCACGCCCCGCCATCTCGCGCAGCCAGAGCGACTGCCCCAGCCAGCCCTTCGTCGTCCCCACCAGCACCAGGTCCAGCCACGGTCCCAGCGCGATCCCGACCGCGCGCGCCGCGTCATCGATCACGCCCACCCCGCCGATCGCCGGGGTCGGCAGGATCGCGCGGCCTTCCGTCTCGTTGTACAGGCTGACATTGCCGGACACGACCGGGAAATTCAGGGCCTCGCAGGCGCTCGCCATGCCGCGGATGGCGGCGGCGAAGGACCCCATGACCTCGGGTTTTTCGGGATTGCCGAAATTGAGGTTGTCGGTGACGGCCAGAGGACGCGCGCCGGTGGCGGTCAGGTTGCGCCAGGCCTCGGCCACCGCCTGGCGCCCGCCGGCCTCGGCGTCGGCGGCGCAGTAGCGGGGCGTGCAATCGGTGGTCAGCGCCAGGGCCATCGCCTGACCCTCGATCCGCACCACCGCGGCATCCGCGGCACCCGGGCGCTTCACGGTCTGCCCGCCGATGGTCGAATCGTATTGCTCCCATACCCAGGCGCGGGAACAGAGATCGGGGCAGCCCAGCAATCGCTCCAGCGCGTCGGCCAGACCCCAGCGATTCTCCACCCTTGCCGCGAGCAGTTCCGCCGGTTTCGCCGCCTCTACCGTGGGCCGCTGATACAGCGGCGCCTGATCGGCCAGCGGCGCCAGCGGGATATCGGCCTCGGTCACGCCCCGGTGGTGGGCGACGAAGCGGCCAGTGTCGGTGATCCGGCCGATCACGGCGAAATCGAGCTGCCATTTCTCGAAGATGGCTCGGGCGGCGGCCTCACGGTCCGGGCGCAGCACCATCAGCATCCGTTCCTGGGATTCCGACAGCAGCATCTCGTAGGCGGTCATGCCGGTCTCGCGCTGCGGCACCGCGTCCAGGTCAAGCGCGATCCCGACGCCGCCCTTGCCGGCCATCTCCACCGAGGAACTGGTCAGACCGGCCGCCCCCATATCCTGGATCGCCACGATCGCATCGGTCGCCATCAGCTCCAGACAGGCCTCGATCAGCAGCTTCTCGGTGAACGGATCGCCCACCTGCACGGTCGGGCGCTTCTCCTCGGCGTCGCGGCCGAATTCGGCGGAGGCCATGGTGGCGCCGTGGATGCCGTCGCGTCCGGTCTTCGAGCCGACATAGACCACCGGATTGCCGACGCCGGCGGCGGCGGACAGGAAGATGCGGTCGATCGGCGCGATGCCCACCGTCATGGCGTTGACCAGCGGGTTGCCGTTGAACGCCGGGTGGAAATTGATCTCGCCGCCGACCGTGGGCACGCCGACGCAGTTGCCGTAGCCGCCGATGCCGCGGACCACGCCATCGACGATGCGTTTCGTCGCCGGGTGCTTCGGATCGCCGAAGCGCAGCGCGTTGAGGTTGGCGATCGGCCGGGCGCCCATGGTGAACACGTCGCGCAGGATGCCGCCGATTCCGGTCGCCGCACCCTGATAAGGCTCGATGAAGCTCGGGTGGTTGTGGCTCTCCATCTTGAACACGCAGGCCAGGCCATGGCCGATCTCGACCACGCCGGCGTTCTCACCCGGGCCGTGTACCACCCAGGGCGCCTTGGTCGGCAACTGGCGAAGATACGTCCTGGAGGATTTATACGAGCAATGCTCCGACCACATCACCGAGAACACGCCAAGCTCGGCAAGCGTCGGTGTGCGGCCCATGATCGACAGGACGCGGGCGTATTCTTCCTCGTTCAGGCCGAACTGGCGGGCGAGGCCCGCATCCACCTCGGTCATGCCGCGCTCGCCAGGGCCGCGCTTGCCAAGGCCGCGAACAGGGGCGCGCCGTCGGTGCCGCCCAGCAGCGGATCGACCAGGTCTTCGGGATGCGGCATCAGGCCCAGGACTCGGAGGTTGGGGGACAGGAGTCCGGCAATACTGCGCGCGCTGCCGTTGCGGTTGGCTTCGGGCGTGATCTCGCCGCCCGGCGTGGCGTAGCGGAACGCGACCAGGGCTTCCCCCTCCAGCCGGTCCAGGGTTGCCGCGTCGGCGAAATAATTACCATCGCCATGCGCCATCGGCGCGCGGAACACCGCGCCGCGTTGATACTGCGCGGTGAACACGGTGTCGGCGCGTTCCACCAGCAGGTGGCAATCGGCTGAGATGAAACGCAGCCCGGCATTGCGCAGCAACGCGCCGGGCAGCAGCCCGGCCTCGGTCAGGATCTGGAACCCGTTGCACACGCCCAGCACATAGCCGCCCCGCGCGGCATGGGCGCGCACCGCACCCATCACCGGGGATTGCGCCGCCATCGCGCCGCAGCGCAGGTAGTCGCCATAGGAGAAACCGCCCGGCAGGACCAGCAGGTCCAGATCGCCCAGCTCGGTTTCCGTGTGCCAGACCATCCGCGGCTTGCGGCCGAACGCGCGTTCCAGCGCGATCGCCATGTCGCGCTCCCGGTTGATGCCGGGGAACAGAACGATGCCGGGCTTCATGCCGGCTCCAGCGCGATGCGGTAGCTCTCGATCACGGTGTTGGCCAGCAGGCGCTTCGCCATCGCCTCGGCGCTGGCGCGCGCGCGGGCGGGATCGGTTTCGGCCAGATCGAGTTCGATCACCTTGCCGGCGCGGACCTCGCCCACCCCGGCGAAGCCCAGCCCGGTCAGCGCCTGGCCGATCGCCTTGCCTTGCGGGTCCAGCACGCCGTCCTTCAGCATGACGGTCACGACCGCCTTCATTGCATGGTCTCCGGACCCTTCATGTCGCGCGACCCGGCCTCGGGCAGGATACCCAGGCGTTTGGCCACCTCCTGGTAGGCTTCCTCCACCTTGCCCAGGTCGCGGCGGAACCGGTCCTTGTCCATCTTCTCGTTGGTCTTGCTGTCCCACAGGCGGCAATTATCCGGGCTGATCTCATCGGCCAGGACGATCCGCATCTCGTCGTTTTCCCACAACCGGCCGAATTCCAGCTTGAAATCCACCAGCGCGATGCCGACGCCCAGGAACAGCCCGGTCAGGAAATCGTTGATGCGCAAGGTCAGCGCGACGATATCATCCAGGTCCTGGGTATTGGCCCAACCGAAGCAAGTGGCGTGCTCTTCCGATACCAGCGGATCGCCGAGCTGATCGTTCTTGTAGAAATACTCGATGATCGAGCGCGGCAGCCGGGTCCCTTCCGC
>DAHWDR010000125.1:0-12494 GCA_027330745.1 Acetobacteraceae bacterium
CTGTATCAGCGCTATTCGCAGGTGATGCCGCGCTCGGGCTCGGCCTATGTGTGGATCGGGCGCAGCCTGGA
Source organism: Acetobacteraceae bacterium (assembly GCA_027330745.1). GTDB lineage: Bacteria > Pseudomonadota > Alphaproteobacteria > Acetobacterales > Acetobacteraceae > JAJZVS01. The sequence continues at coordinate 72 of DAHWDR010000125.1, forward strand.
CGGGACGGTCGCGTTCCTGCTGGGTGTGATCTGGTGGCTGGGGCTGTGCGGATCGATCGGGTTCCTGTCGTTCGCTTTTGGCACCTTCCTGGGCCAGGCCTTCGCCGGTTCCGGCTTCGGCGTCGTGTTGGGCACGCCCACCGGCCACGTGATCGCAGGGCTGGCGGTGCTGTGGGCGATCGTGTGGCTGCACAGCACCGGCGTGCATCGCTACGGCGCCTTCGTGGTCACGCTGTTTATTCTCATCCTGCTGACCGCGGCGACCATCGTGGCCTATGGGTTCGCCACCCCGCCCGCGGTGTTCCTGCACGCCGCCGGCGCCGCGACCGGCCTGCGGCTGACCGCACCGGCACCTTCCGCCCCGAGCCTGTCGGCGTTCGGTTCGGTCTGCACCCTGTTCGTCTTCGCCTATGGTGGGATCAGCGCCGCGCCGTCGCTGGGCGGGGAAACGGTGGCGGCCGAAACCACCATGCCGCGCGGCATCGTGCTGGGCTGGGCGGTTGCGGTTGCGCTGTTTACCGCGGTGGCCTACGCGTTGTTTCACGCCGCGCCCTGGTGGGCGGTGGTGGCGTTGATCCACGCCAAGAAGGCCTCGCTGGCGACCGCGCCCGGGCTGGTGGGACTGATCGCGCCGCAGGCGGTCAGCCGGGTGTTGAACTTCGCAGTCGCCGTCATCGTCGGCAAAACCATCGCCCCGGCGCTGCTGATCAATTCGCGGCTGCTGTTCGCGTTCGCCCAGGACCGGATTCTGCCGGATCGTTTCGCCGAAACCTCGGCCGCCAAGGTGCCGGTCAACGGCTTGCTGCTGACCGCGCTGGTCGGGTCCGTGTTCCTGATCCAGTCGGCCTATATCGGCTGGGCGCTGGGTGTGGTGGTGCGGGCGCTGAGCATTCTGCTGGTCTGGCTCGCGGTGGCGCTTGGCGTGCTGCGGCTGGCTTTCGCCGGCGGAGCGACGCGGGAGGTCGCCTGGGCACGTCAGCTGATGGGGAGCGTTTGGACCATGCCGGCGGCGGTCGCCTCGGTGGTGATCACGATCTACCTGATATCCACCGTGATCGTCGTGCCGCATACCGCGATCTGGTTCCAGCCGATCTTCCAGAGCGTGGCAGCGGCGGTGATCGCCGGGCTGATCCTGATCGGTGCCAGGGGCCGGGCGCGGGCACGGGGGGAGAGTCTGGCCGCCTCGCTGCGGGCGGTGCCGCTGGAGTGAATCGGGGCGGCGGCGAAACGGGCATCGGAACGGATCACGGAACGAATCTGCCGGCGCCGGAGGATGTCAGCGACGGAGCCGGTCCCGCGTCAGGCCTGGTTTGTGCCTCGATTTCGCCCTGACCTTCCTTGCGGCGGGCGTATCATCCCTCGCCAGCCTCGGCCAGCACGCGGCGCGCCCGCGCCGCGTCGGCCACCGCCACCGCGATCCGCCGCGGTACCGCGCCGATGCTGCCGTCCATCGCGCTGGCGTGACGATCGAGCAAGATCGCCGCGATCCCGGCATCCTCCAGCAGCGCGATCAGGAACGAGAGCCGCACCGGATCGTTGCTCGCCGCAATCACCGTCACGGCGTGGCGCCGCACAGCCGTCCCGCCAGCGCCCGGGCGTCGGCCGGCGGGATGTCGCCGCGCCAGGCGACGTGCTGATCGGGGCGGATCAGGGTCATGCGGCGCGGATACAGCGCGGCGGCCTCCGGCGCGTCCAGCACCGTCAGCGGCATCCCGCGCGCGGCGGCGGCGGCGGCCAGCGGATCGGCATCGGCCCGGGCGTCGGTGCGCAACAGCGTGAACCACGGCCCGAGCGCATCGTACAGCGATCTTCCATCCGCCAGCCACAAATGCGGGGCGCGGCAGCCAGGCACGGTGGACGGCGTGAACCGGTCCATGCTGTAGGCCGGCGCGTCCTCCCCGTCATAGGTGACGATCGGGGAGCGGTCGTAGAAATACCCGAAATTCAGCCCGCCACAGCAATATTGGGGCGTGTTCAGCGCCGCGACATGGGCGCCGAACGCGGCGCGGGCGGCGTCTCCGGCTTGGGTCGCGTCCTCGATTTCCGCCGGCACCGCACCGCGCGCGGCGGCGAGCGCCTGCGCGGTGTTCATCGCGTAGCGGGATACCTGCTCGGTGATCGGCCAGCGCTCGGCCTCATGCGCGTCCAGAAGCCGGGGGTCGGCCCAGCCGGATAGCACCGCGGCCAGCATCCAGGACAAGTTCATCGCGTCGGCGATGCCGGCATTCATGCCGTAGCCGGCGAACGGCACCCAGATATGCGCCGCATCCCCGCACAGGAACACCCGTCCGCGGCGGAACCGATCGGCCAGCATCCGCCGGCCGATCCAATCCTCCTGGCCCAGAATCTCGAAACGAAAATCGGGGCCGACCCCCAGGATCAGGCGCAGGCAGCGATCGCGATCGACGGCGGCGAAATCGGTTTCGTCGGCGCGCAGATAATTGTGGACCAGGAACCGCTCGCACCCGTCGATGGCGAAGATGTTGGCGCTGCGGCGCGGGTTCAGCGACTGGGTGGACCAGGCGGGCGGGGCGGCCATGCGCGCGATCAGATCGGGCGCGCGGATATCGGTTGATTGCGTGCGCTGGATCAGCGCATCGCCGGAGAAGCTGGCGCCGATCGCACGGCGGGTCTCGGACCCGGCCCCGTCGCAGCCGATCAGATAGGCGCAGTCGATAGTGAGCGCGCCCGCGGTGTCCCGGGCTTCGGCGCGCACGCCATCGGCGGTTTCGATGAAGCCGGTGACGCGGGTGGCCCAGAGCAGCGCGATTCCCGGCACCGCGGCAGCGGCGGCGGCCAGGGCCGGCTCCAGATAGATCTGGTTGATCCGGTGCGGCGGTTCGGGCGTCGGCCACCACCCGTCGGGCCCGGAACGATCCACGTGGCGGTCGGCGCGACACGGGATGTGGATGCGGGCGAACTCGGTTCCCGTGGTGGTGGTGCGGAACGCGACATCGTTGGGGAAATCGGCCGGCAATCCCGGAGCCTCGCGCACCGCGCGCGCAATCCCCAAACGCCGGTACGCTTCCATCGTGCGCGCCGCGACGTGGTTGCATTTCACGCTGGGCGGCACGCCGCGGGCACGCGCCTCCGCCACCACCACCGCGATCCCGCGCCACGCCAGGTCCAGCGCGAGTGTCAGGCCGACCGGCCCACCACCCACGATCAGGACCTGCGTGGCGATCCGGCGGCTCACGCGGCGCGACGCTCGCTCATGCCGCCCGATCCGCCGCCGGGGCACAACACGTTCACCACTGCCTGCTGGCCCGCGCGCACGGCGGCGGCGGCGCGGGTCAGAGCGGCGGGCAGGTCGGAGGGATGTTCCACCCGTTCGCCATGCCCGCCATGAGCCAGTGCCAGCATCTCGAAATCCGGGCTGGGCCCGAGTTCGGCCAGGCGCTGCCCGTCTTCGGCCGCGGCTGCGGAGTCCGGGTACATGTCCAAGGTGGACCGCCGCACCGCGCCATACAGCGTGTTGTTGTAGATCACCGTCAGCACCGGAAGGTTGTGGGCGCGGGCGGCAAAATGGCAGGCGGTGGGGTTGGCGAACATATAGGCCCCGTCGCCCAGCACCGCGATCACTTGCTTGTCCGGGGCTGCCAGCTTCGCCCCCAACGCCGCACCCAACCCCCAGCCCAGCCCGCCGGCCGGGCTCAGCCCGAACAGGCTACCCGGCGCGTCCAGCGGACAATGATCCTGGCGGAACGAATACTCGCTGACCACCAGCGTCCGCTCGTCCACGATGCCGCGCAGGCAATGGTTGAGCCACGTCATGGTGCAGGCCGCCCCGGCGCCGTCGCGCGCGGCCTCGGCGGCCCAATCGGTGCGCAATGCCGCCGAGCGCGCCGCCAGCCTGGCGTAGCGCGCACCGACATCGCCCACGCGCGCGGGCAGCACCGCCTCCAGCGCCTCCAGCAGCGGCAGGGACGCGCAGCGCAACGTAAGATCGGAGCGGAAGCTGCGCATCGGATAGCGCGCAAAGAGCGGGTCCTCGCCGATCTGCACCACGCGCGCATCCGCCGCCAGGTGATGCGTGCCGGGATACCAGGGCACGTCCTGCTCCCACGCCAGGATCAGGTCCGCGTCGGCCAGCAGCGGGCCGGGGTTGCCACCTTGGTACATCGGATGGCGGCTGCTCATCGCGTGGTAGCGCGGGTTGAACGGCACCACCGCCAGCGCGCAGCGTTCCGCCAGCCGGGCCAGGACTACGTTTTCACGCGGATCCCGCCCCAGCGCGCCGGTGACGAGCAGCGGGTTGCGGGCGGCGGCGATCCAGGCGGCCAGCGTTTCGACCTCGGCGGCGGACGGCGCGGGGGCGGCGGGGCGGGCGCGCGGCGGGCGCGCCAGGGTCCCGGGGGCCTCGACCGCGGCCCCCAACACCTCGCGCGGCAGCGACAGATAGACCGGACCGGATGGCGAGGCGGTGGCGAGTTCCATCGCACGCGCCACCACGTCATCGATCTGATCGGGGCGGCGCAGCTCGTAATCCCATTTCACCATCTCGCGCAGCATCCCGGCCTGGTCGAACATCTCCTGCGCCCAGTGGATGTAGACGTTGCGTGCCCCTGAAGGGCCGGATTCCATCACCGGCGTGCGGCCGGAGCTGAGCAGCATCGGAATGCGGTCGCGCGCGGCGTCAATCAGCGCGTTGATCGCGTTGGCGGTGCCGACATTGGTGTGGGTCATCACCGCTTGCGGGCGGCCGGTGACCATGGTGTAGCCATGCGCCATGGAGACGGCGGCGTTCTCGTGCGGGATCACCATCGGCTTCGGCACGGCGCGATTGGTGCGCGCGGCGCGGGCAAAGGCTTCGACGATGGGGGCGAAATCGGTGCCGGGGTTGCAGAACAGATGCTCGATCCCCTGTGCGGCGAGCGCGTCCAGATAATCCTCGGCGGCGATGCGGGCATGGGCGGTCATGTTGGCTTCCTGGCGTTTCGCGCGGCAGTCTCGCGCGGGTGTGCGGGGACGTCAAAATCGACTTCTCTGTCCGGCGGCCGCAGGATGCGCCGACAGTCTGGCGGTTCCTCCATGCAGCACTCATCGGCACGCCGCAGTCTGCGCAGGGCGGCGTGATCGGCGCCGTGGCGCAATGGCCGGCCGCGATCTGGCCCTGGGTCCATGGGCCGTTGCTGGAACTGGCCGCGCTGGCGATCGCAGTGTTGGTCAGCCTGCACGCGCTGCTGCACAAGCGCGACGTGGGCTCGGCGATCGGGTGGATCGGGCTGGCCTGGCTGTCGCCGATCGCGGGCGGGGTGCTGTATTTGACCTTCGGCATCAACCGGGTGCGCCGGCGTGCCCGCCGGTTGCGCGGACGCCGTGCCGCTGCCGGGCGCGGCGGGATGCCGCCGCACGCCTTCCCGCCCGAGCATCCGTTCGCCCCGCTGGAGCAGGCCGGAAGCGCAATCACCCTTCGGGCCGCGGAACCGGGCAACGCGGTCCGGGTCTTCAGCAACGGCGACGCGGCTTATCCGGCGATGCTGGACGCCATCGCCGCGGCCACAAGCAGCATCGCGCTGTCGAGCTATATCCTGCGCGACGACGCAGCCGGCGGGCGCTTTATCGACGCGCTGATCGCCGCGCATCGCAAGGGTCTGGCCGTGCGGGTGCTGATCGACGGCATCGGCGGTGGCTACTTCCGTTCCGCGTCCTATGACCGGCTGCATCGCAACAATGTGCCCGCCGCCCGGTTCATGCACGCAAGCCTGCCACGCTGGCGCGTCCCGGTCGTCAATCTGCGCACGCACCGCAAGATCCTGGTGCTGGACGGCCGTGTCGGGTTTGCCGGGGGGATGAACATCGCGGCCGAGAATGTCCTTGCCGCCGCCCCACCCGATCCGGTGCGGGACACGCATTTCCGCTTCACCGGGCCCGTGGTGGGCCAGCTGGTGGCCGCCTTCGCCGAGGACTGGTGGTTCGAGACCGGCGACGAACTCACCGACGCGGCCTGGTTTCCGCCGCTTGCGCCCGCCGGCGGCGCGGTGGCCCGGGTGGTCACGTCCGGCCCGGATCAGGACGTCGAGAAGATCGAGTTTCTGATCCTTGAGGCCCTGGCATGCGCGCGCCGCTCGGTGCGCGTGATGACGCCGTATTTCCTGCCCGACGAGCGGGTGATCACGGCGCTGGCGCTGGCCCGGATCCGCGGCGTGGAGGTGGACATCATCCTGCCGCTGCGCAGCAATCATCGCGTGCTGGACTGGGCGACGCGAGCCCATATCGGCCCGCTGCTGGCAGCCGGCTGCCGCATCTGGACCGATCCGCCGCCCTTCGCGCACACCAAGATCATGGTGGTGGATGGGGCGTGGAGCCTGGTCGGCAGCGCCAACTGGGATATCCGCAGCCTGCGGCTGAATTTCGAGCTGAACGTGGAATTGTATGACGCGGCGCTCGGTGCCCGGCTGGAAGCGTTGATGCAGGAGCGGCCGCTGCTGCCGTTGCGCGCGGAGGAGCTGGATGCCCGCCGCCTGCCGCACCGGCTGCGCGATGCCGCCGCCCGGCTGCTGATGCCGTATGTCTGACGCGGAAGATCAGGCCGCGGCGGCGAGCGGGGCGGTCAGCGCGTCCGTTTCCAGGCGCACCATGATCGGGCAATGATCCGAGGTGTCGCGCGGCAGCACCCGGGCTTCGGTGCAGACCAGTCCGCTGGTCAGGCAGCGGTCGATCCGGATCGGCACGATATCGCCCATGATATGCGTGGGCCGGCGCGGGCCGACATCGCGGAACCCGGCCAGCCAGGCCGGACCGAGCAGGTTGAAATCGCCGAGCACCGCGGCGCGCGGCGGCAGGTGTTGCGCGATCCGGCGTAGCTGCCGCCGGTTGAGCATCTGGCCATGCGAGAGATGCACGTTGGCGATCGCGAAATCCCCGAGATCGACGATCTGGCAGATGCGCCGGATCAGGGTTCCGGGTGGCAAGGTCACGATCCGGGGGGCGATCGCGGTGGTGCTCCAGACCGCGAGGCCGTGGATGCGGTCGGGCAGCGGCGTGCGCGCGTAATGGCCGCCGACCAGGCCCGTCAGCGCATCGATGTCGCTGGTCGCTTCCTGCATCAGCACCAGGTCTGGCCGTTCCCGCGCGATCAGGCGGGCGACATCAAGGGCGGAGGCGCCGACCAGGCGGAGCAGGTTCCAACTGATGATCTTCATGGCGTCGGGAGCACGGCTCTTTCGTCTGGCGGGCCAGGGACGGCGTGTGCCCGGCGCGGATTGTTGTCGCAGGTTGGTATTCCGGAGGCAAACCTCCGATCAGTTCGGGCGGCTTTGGGACGGGGTGGGACATGGTGCGCTGCGGCATCCGGCGCAACCGGGGCGGCGCCGCAGGGCAGATCCGCGGTTGTCGCCGGGCGGGGGGGGCGTTATCTGTGCGGTATGGCGCTATGGGGCGGGCGGCGTTCGGTTCGGGGCGATCAGAGCGAGCCTGGGGAAATAGGTCCGATACCGCGCCGCATCCCGCGTCAGCAGCGTATATCCCGCAACCGCGGCGTGCGCGCCGATGAAAAAATCCGGGAGCGGCGACATTTTGGTTCCGCCCCGCCGCCGATAGGCGACGAACGCCTTGCCGGCGAGAAAGGCGGCTTCGTAGGGAAGCGGCTCCCGATCGAACATGGCTTTCGGGAGCGCGGCATCGAGATCCTCGATGCGGGAATAGCGGATCGAGACTTCGGCGTAGATGACGGGATTGATGACGAGGCGATGCTGGTCGGCGGCGCGCGCAATGGCCTGCATGGACCAGGCAAACCAGCTTGCATCTTCCGTCATGACGTCTAGCAGGACGTTGGCGTCCACCAGTACGGCCGTCATTCAGTTGCCGCGGGTCAGCGCCATGATCGCGTCGGTGGTCATCGCGACATCGCCGCGGCCGCGCAGATGGGCGGCAAGACGCGCGCCGCGCCCGTCCGGTTTGTCGGCTTTGGCACGAACGATGCGCACGACTTTGCCGTCGAACTGGAATTCCACAGCGGTATGGGGCAGCAAACCCGCCCGCTCGCGGATGTCGGCCGGGATGGTCACTTGTCCTTTGGAGGTGATGCGCATGCGGGGGGTCCTTACTCCTGCATGTAAGAGTAGGAACGTTTGCGCCGATTAGCAAGTGTTCCGTTGGCGAGGGCTTTGCCGTGCCGTTGATACGTGGGTTGGGGACGGACCTGCATGGAGGGTAGTAGCGTGGATTTGGCGGGCTGTGGCCGATGGCCATGAGCACTATTTCTGCGCCATAGCTCTTTTTGCCTGACCGCGCTCGGCCAGGACGTGGACATCGTCGTGCGGCCCCGGACCAAGGGCCACACGCAGGGGCATCTCCGGGTGACCAAAACCGCTGCCTGATCCGGCCGGTATGGACAAGTTCCGAACTGGCGGATGGGGTGGGATTTGAACCCACGAACCGGTTCCCCGGTTGGCGGTTTTCAAGACCGCTGCCTTAAACCGCTCGGCCACCCATCCCGCGCCCTCCGGATACGCCACGCCCCCCGAATATGCCACGCCCCTTTGGCCGCTCAACCGCGCCGTCTTGTCCGCTCGGCCCCGCGGCGCCATCTACCTCCCTTCCCCACCTCACCCAAGCGACGCATGGACCCCACATCCCACGACCCGATCGGCTGGCACGGCACCACCATCCTCTGCGTCCGCGCCGGCGGCCATGTCGCCATGGCCGGCGACGGCCAGGTAACGCTCGGCCAGACCGTCATCAAGGGCAACGCCCGCAAGGTCCGCCGCATCGGCCCCGGCGGCACCATCCTGGCCGGGTTCGCCGGCGCCACCGCCGACGCCTTCACCTTGCTCGAACGCCTGGAAGCCAAGCTGGAACGCTTCCCTGGCCAGCTGGAACGCGCCTGCGTGGAACTGGCGAAGGACTGGCGCACCGACCGCTACCTCCGCCGGTTGGAGGCGATGATGGCGGTCGCCGACAAGGACCGCAGCTTCACCCTCACCGGCAATGGCGACGTGCTGGAACCGGAAGACGGCGTGATCGCGATCGGCTCGGGCGGCAACTACGCGCTGGCCGCGGCCCGCGCGCTGCTGTCGCTGGACAGCATGGCCGCCGAGGACATCGCCCGCCGCGCCATGAAAATCGCCGGCGACATCTGCGTCTATACCAACCACTCCGTGATCGTCGAGACCATCTGAATGGACGCCCCCACCTATTCCCCGCGCGAGATCGTCTCCGAGCTCGATCGCTTCATCGTCGGCCAGGGCGACGCCAAGCGCGCCGTCGCCATCGCCTTGCGCAACCGCTGGCGCCGGCAACAATTGCCCGAGGCGCTGCGCGAGGAGGTGGTGCCCAAGAACATCCTGATGATCGGCCCCACCGGCGTCGGCAAGACCGAGATCGCGCGCCGGCTGGCGAAGCTGGCCCAGGCGCCGTTCCTGAAAGTGGAAGCAACGAAGTTCACCGAAGTCGGGTACGTCGGCCGCGACGTGGAAAGCATCGTGCGCGACCTGGTGGAGGCCTCGATCGCCATGCTGCGCGACACCGCGCGCAAGGATGTGGCCGCCCGCGCCGAGCTCGCCGCCGAGGAGCGGCTGATCACCGCCCTGGTGGGGGAGGGTGCGGCAGCCGACACAAGATCCAAGTTCCGCCGGATGCTGCGCAACGGCGAGTTCGAGACCAAGGAGATCGACATTGCCGTCGCCGATACCGGCGGGATGCCGATCGGCCAGCTGGATATTCCGGGGATGCCGCCGGGCCAGATGATCAATCTCGGCGAGATGATGAAGAACATGATGGGCCGCCCGCCCCAGCCGCGCCGGATGACCGTCGCCGCCGCGCGCGGCGCGCTGGAACGCGAGGAAGCGGACCGGCTGCTGGACAACGACCTCCTCGCCAAGGACGCGGTGGCGCACGCGGAAAACAACGGCATCGTGTTCCTCGACGAGATCGACAAAATCTGCGCCCGCACGACCGAGGGCGGGGTGCGCGGCGGCGACGTCTCCCGCGAAGGCGTGCAGCGCGACCTGCTGCCGCTGATCGAGGGGACCACCGTCACCACCAAATACGGCCCGGTGAAGACCGACTATGTGCTGTTCATCGCCTCCGGCGCGTTCCACCTGGCCAAGCCGGCCGACCTGTTGCCCGAACTGCAAGGCCGGCTGCCGATCCGGGTGGAACTGGCTGCCCTGACGCGCGCCGATCTGCGGCGCATCCTGACCGAGCCGGAGCACTCGCTGCTGAAGCAATACACCGCGCTGCTGGGCACCGAGGGCGTCACTCTGACCTTCGCCGAGGACGCGATCGACGCGCTGGCGGATTTGGCCGCCGATATCAACGACCGGGTGGAGAATATCGGCGCCCGCCGCCTGCACACGGTGCTGGAACGGCTGCTGGAGGAGATCAGCTTCTCCGCCACGGACCGGGGCGGGGAAACCGTCACTGTGGATGCGGCCTATGTGATGGACCGGGTGGCGCCGCTGGCGCGCAAGGGCGATCTGAGCCGGTTCATCCTGTAGCGTGGCGTTCCAACATATGTTATACAATCGCTGACTGGCGCTGGGGCGCCTTGGGCTGGCGGGAAGGACAGGACGATGACGGCGCTGCGTTTGACCGGGGTGGGCAATTCGGTGGGTGTGATCCTGCCCAAGGAGCTGCTGGCCAGGCTCGGGGTGGGCAAGGGCGACACACTCTATGCCGTGGAAACCGAGGACGGGCTGCGCCTCACCGTGGCGGATGCCGAGTTCGAGGCGCAGATGAAGGTCGCGCGGCGCATCATGCACGACCGCCGCGCGGTGCTGCGCGAACTGGCGAAGTGACCGTATGGCTGTCCCGCCCCCTGATCGTCGCGATCCATGACGAACAACTCCGGGCGCATGGCGGCGCGCCTGGTGTTCGCGATGTCGGGTTGCTGGAAAGCGCGCTGGCACGTCCGCTGAACCGGGCCGGCTACGGCGAACCGGATACGGCGGAGCTTGCCGCGATTTATGCGCTGGGGATCATCAGCAATCATCCGTTCATCGACGGCAACAAGCGCACCGGCTATGTGGCGCTGGAAACCTTCCTGGCCCTGAACGGGCTGCGCTTTCCGGTCAGCGACGCGGACGCGGTGATCACCACGCTACGCATGGCCGCGGGGGACATCACCGAGGCCGAGACGATCGCCTGGGTGCGTGTCCATGCCGCCCTCTAGTACCCGCTCTGCACAAGGGTTTTGACGGCTTGCGCGCCCTGGCGTCGTAGATTCAGGCTTCCGCACATGGACCGGCTTTGGGTGGAAAGTGGTCCGTCTGCTTCCAAGTGGTCGGTCGTGGAATGCAGACAGAGCCCAGTCGGCAGAGATTGTTCAACCTTATCGCCGGTTTGGTCCCCCGCTCCCGTCGCGGCTATCGGGCAGCGCTCGCATCGAGCGCCTGATCTCGCCTGGCTGGCGGCGATAAACATCGGCGAAAACAGCATTGAAACGACGCAGGCTGCCGAAGCCGGAGGCGAGTGCAATCTCCGATATCGGCAGGGTCGTCGTGTCCAAAAGCCTCTTGGCGCGTTGGATACGCGCGGTCCGCGCGACCGCCAACGGGGACGCTCCCCAATGCCGCACGAAGAGGCGGCGCAGGTGACGGCCGGTGACACCCAGTCGCTCGGCGAGTCGATCGACAGAGTTGTCTTCACCGTCGAGCGCGCCCTCCTCGATGATCAGGCGCGCTGCCCGCTCGACGGTTGTCAGGCTGCCCTTCCAGGCCGGACAGAAGGGCGCCGACTCGGGCCGACAGCGCAGGCATGGGCGGAACCCGGCGGCTTCGGCCGCCGCTGCACTCGGCAGAAATTCGATGTTGCGACGGAGCGGCAATCTGACCGGACAGACGCAGCGACAATACACGCCCGTCGTCCGGACGCCGATGAAAAATCTGCCGTCGAACGCGGAGTCGCGCGCAAGCCAGGCCCTTTCGAACAGCGCTTCCTGCTCCGGGTTCATGGGCGAAGCGTAGCACGGGCGACATGGTCGAAGAGGATGAGGTCCGATTTCGGCGAGACCGATACCTGTGCGGTCCGCATGGTCGTCACCCAACCTCCCGCGAGGCTACCATGCACAATTCCACGGCAATGTCCCGTACGGAGTGGGCGCTGTTGCTGCTCCTGTCCGTGCTTTGGGGCGGTTCGTTCTTCTTCTCCAAGATCGCAGTCACCGCCCTGCCGCCATTGACGATCGTCTTCCTGCGGTTCTCGGGGGCCGCCCTGTTGGTTTACGGCTACGCTCGGGCACGCTCCATCGCCATCCCGAGCGATATTCGGAGCTGGCTGGCGTTCGCGGGCATGGGCCTGCTCAACAATCTGATCCCCGCCAGCCTGATCGTCTGGGGACAAACCATGATTCCAAGCGGCCTTGCCTCGGTGATCATCGCGACGACCCCGATTTTCTCGATCATGGCGATCCGTTTGACCAGCGCGGATGAACCTCTGGAGGTGCCAACGATGTTGGGCATGGTACTCGGACTGGTTGGC
>DAHWDR010000127.1:0-2846 GCA_027330745.1 Acetobacteraceae bacterium
GGAAGCAGCGCGGTACCGCCGGGCGCAAGCAACGGCGCCGCCAGGGCCAGCAGCCGGGACAAAGGGGCAAGCGCCCGGGCAGTCACCAGCGGGGCGGGGGGCAGGTCCGCGGCTTCGATACGGATGGCATGGACCTGGACCGGGGCGCCGGTTACACGGCCGGCTTCCCGAAGAAACGCAGCTTTGCGCTGATCGGCCTCGATCAGATCGAACGGGATTCCGGTTGCCGCCGCCAGGATCAGGCCGGGGAATCCGGCGCCGGACCCCAGATCGATGGCCCGGGCGGTACCGGGAGGGATCAGTGGAACCAGCTCCAGGGAATCGACAACGTGCCGCTCCGCCAGCCTGTCGATCTCCCCCCGGCCGACCAGGTTGATGGTGCGGTTCCAGCGCGTCAGGAGCTCGATAAACGCCGCAGCTTCCGGGAATGCTTCACGTGAAGCATCATTCGATATCGAAGCGTGCTTCACGTGAAGCATTCCTCCGCCGCCATCTTCCGCAGATGCGCCATCAGCACCGCCAGCGCCGCAGGGGTCATGCCCTCCAGCCGCGAGGCCGCCCCTAACGATGCCGGGTTGGCGGCACTAAGCCGGTGTCGCAGCTCCGCCGATAAGCCCGGCACGGCGCGATAATCCACGTCGCGCAGCGCCATGTCCTCCGTGCGACGAAATGCCCGGATTTCGGCGCTCTGGCGCGGAAGATAGCCGCGATACAACCCCTCGGCCTCCAGGTGCCCGCGTACACGGGGCGGCAGGTCGCACAACCAAGGGAACGCGGCCTCCACGCCCTGGGCGCCCGCGCCCAACAGGTCCAGCACGCAGCGATTCCGTCCGTCGGCTCGGACCACAATTCCCTTGCGGGCCAAGGAAGCCGGCATTCCCCCTTCCGCCGCCGCGCGGGCCATCGCGTCGGTCACCGCAGCCTCATGCGTGGCAAACGCGCGGGCGCGGGCGGGACCGACGCATCCCCAGGACAGACCATGTCCGGTCAGGCGCAGATCCGCATTATCGGCGCGCAGGGACAGACGAAATTCGGAGCGAGACGTGAACATCCGATACGGTTCGGTCACGCCGCGCAACGTCAGATCATCGACCAGGACGCCGATATAGGCCTCGGACCGATCCAGCCCGGCCGGGTCTGCCACGCCGCCAGCCAGGCGGGCCGCGTTCACGCCGGCAAGAAGCCCCTGCGCAGCCGCTTCCTCGTATCCCGTGGTCCCGTTGATTTGCCCGGCCAGGAACAAGCCCGGCACTGCACGAACCGCAAGCCCGGGCGTCAGGGCGCGAGGATCGATGTAATCGTACTCAACCGCGTAGCCGGGGCGCAGCATTTCGGCGCGCTCCAGGCCCGGGATGGTGCGCAACAGCGCGCGCTGCACGTCCTCGGGCAAGGACGTCGATATCCCGTTGGGGTAAATGGTCGGATCGTCCAACCCTTCGGGCTCCAGAAAGATCTGATGCCGGGACCGGTCGGCAAAGCGTGACACTTTGTCCTCGATCGAGGGACAATAGCGCGGCCCCGGACCGGAAATGTTGCCGGCATGAATCGCCGAGCGATGGAGATTGGCCCGGATCAGCGCGTGGGTCGCCGCAGTCGTGGCCGTCACGTGGCAGGCAACCTGGGGGGTGACGATCCGCTCCGTCAACGGGCTGAACGCCTCGGGGGGATCGTCGCCCGGGTCCGCGGCCAGACCGGCCCAGTCGATGCTGTCGCGATGCAGCCGCGGGGGCGTGCCGGTCTTCAACCGCCCCATCGGCAAGGACAGCCGGGCCAACGTGGCGGCCAGACCCAGCGACGGCGCTTCCCCCATCCGGCCGGCCGGGGTCTGACGGTCGCCGATATGCACCACGCCGCGCAGGAACGTGCCAGTGGTCAGGACCACGGCCGCCGCCGGGATCGTACGGCCATCGCTGCAGATTACCCCGATCACGCGGCCCGAGGCGTCCAACGCAAGGTCCTCCACCGCGGCTTCGGCGATGGTCAGGTTCGCGGTTTCGGCCAGCAGGGTCTGCACCGCCCGGCGATACAGCGCGCGGTCGGCCTGGGCGCGCGGGCCCCGCACCGCCGGCCCCTTGCTGCGGTTAAGCAGCTTGAAATGGATCCCGGCAGCGTCGGCGGCGCGCCCCATAATCCCATCCAGCGCATCGATCTCGCGCACCAAGTGACCCTTGCCGATGCCGCCGATGGCCGGATTGCAGGACATCTCTCCGATTGTCGCACGGCGATGGGTCAACAGAAGCGTCGCCGCGCCCATGCGGGCAGCAGCGGCAGCCGCCTCGGTGCCGGCATGGCCGCCACCGATCACGATCACGTCGTAGGCGTGGGGAACGTCGTCGGCGTGGGGCATCCCGAGGTCCAAAAGCGCGATGGGATTATAGCAGAGGACCCAAGCGGCGACGCCATCATCGTGGCGGTCCGCATCCCGATCCCATAGCGCCCTCGGCGCGCCGGCGCAGGACCTCGCGATCCCGCCGAACGGGATGACCAGGGAGGAAGGCGTCGACGGGGGGACATCAACGCGGCTCCGGGCCGGGGGCGCCGCACCGAATCGACAAGTTCCCGGGGATGTCACCCGCTGTCACATGAATGCGGCGCCCGCTGCCGCAACCGCCGCATCTGGCGCCCCGCCCCGCCCGCGTGCCACGATCCGCTCCGCCCCAACCGGACCCGGGACCCATGCCAGACCCTCTCATTCGCAACCATCTCCGCGAGAAGCTCGCCCGCAACGAGGTCGCCGCGTCGATGACCGTGCGCGCCTTCCGCGGCATCGAGATCGCGCGCATCGCCGCCACCGCCGGCTTCGATTCGATCTATGTCGATATCGAACACAACACGCTGAGCATCGA
>DAHWDR010000132.1:0-3248 GCA_027330745.1 Acetobacteraceae bacterium
ACCCAATCGAGCTCCGCGAACGGCCCCGCGCCGGAGAACCAGACATTGGCCCGGAACCGCCGCCGGTGCCTGCGCGCGCCCACCCGGGCCTCGTAATCGCGCCAGCTTGCCAAGCCGATCAGGCTTACCACCGCGCCGCGCTGGTCGCCGAACACATGCCCCGGCACATGCACGAATTCCGGCGCGCCGCGCGCTTCCTCCCCCAGATACGCCCCCAGGAACGCCCCGATCTCCGCCCGTCCCGCCACGCTCAGCGCGTCCGCCGCCACGCCCGAGCCATCGGGCGCGGTCACCGTCAGGCGCCCCGACCGCGCATCGAACAGCGTCCGCAGCCCGGCGATCCGCGCGTTCTTCATCAGGCACATGAAATGGTATTTGGCGCGGAACTCCGGCCGCGCCGGGTCGAACCCGCTATCGCCCTGCGCCAGGGCGAAGGCCCGATCCCACGGAATCGCCCCACCCGGCGCGACCTCGGTGGCCTCCAGCGCCTCCGCCGACAAGCCCTTGACCGGATAGCGATACAGATACTCGATGCGCATGGGCGGGTCCCTCTTGCGGGCCAGTCTGCCGCGCCCCACCTCGTTTGCCAAAGGGTGCGCCACGCTGCCTCAGGGAGGGGCGGGGCCGGCCCGTCGCCTGACCGAAGGGACATGGATATGGATATCGAGAAGTTCACCGAGCGTTGTCGCGGCTTCCTCCAGGCCGCCTCCACCATCGCGATCCGCGAGTTCCATCAGCGGATCGCCCCCGAACATCTGCTGAAGGCGCTGCTGGATGATGAGGAAGGCGCCGCCGCCGGGCTGATCCGCGCCGTCGGCGCCGATCCGCGCCCGGTCGCCGCGGCGATGGAAACCGAGCTCGCGCGCACCCCCAAGGTGCAGGGCGCGGGCGCCGGCCAGCCGCAGATCACGCCGGAGCTGGTGCGCGTGCTGGACGCCGCGCAGCAGGCCGCGAGCAAGGCGGGCGATGATTTCGTGGCGCAGGACCGGCTGCTGGTCGCGCTGGCCGCGTCCGCCACGCCGGCGGGCCGCGCGCTGGTGCAGGCCGGCGCCACCGCGCAGGCGCTGGACAAGACCGTGTCCGATATCCGCAAGGGCCGCAAAGTCACCAGTCAGAACGCCGAAGCGAGCTTCGAGGCATTGAAGAAATACGCCCGCGACGTGACCGCGGTGGCGCGCGAAGGCAAGCTCGATCCGGTGATCGGGCGCGACGAGGAGATCCGCCGCACCATCCAGGTGCTGGCGCGCCGCACCAAGAACAACCCGGTGCTGATCGGCGAGCCGGGCGTGGGCAAGACCGCGATCGTGGAAGGGCTGGCGCTGCGCATCGTCAACGGCGACGTGCCGGAGGCGCTGAAAGGCAAGCGGCTGCTGGCGTTGGACCTCGGCGCGATGGTCGCGGGGGCGAAGTATCGCGGCGAGTTCGAGGAACGGCTGAAGGCGGTGCTGAAGGAGATTGAATCCGCCGAGGGCGAGATCGTGCTGTTCATCGATGAGATGCACACCTTGGTGGGCGCCGGCAAAGCGGACGGGGCGATGGATGCGTCGAATCTGTTGAAACCCGAACTCGCGCGTGGCGCGCTGCATTGCATCGGCGCGACCACGCTCGATGAATACCGCAAGCATGTGGAGAAGGACGCGGCGCTGGCGCGGCGGTTCCAGCCGGTGTTCGTGGGCGAACCCTCGGTTGAAGACACCATCAGCATCCTGCGTGGGATCAAGGAGAAATACGAAACCCATCACGGCGTGCGCATCACCGACGCCGCGCTGGTGGCCGCGGCGACGTTGTCCAACCGCTACATCACCGACCGGTTCCTGCCCGACAAGGCGATCGACCTGATGGACGAAGCCTCGTCGCGTCTGCGCATGCAGATGGACAGCAAGCCGGAGGCGCTGGACGAACTCGATCGGCGCGTGCTGCAGCTCAAGATCGAACGTGAGGCGTTGCGCAAGGAGACGGACCCGGCCTCCCGCGACCGGCTGGCCAAGCTGGAGGCCGAACTCGTGACGCTGGAGGAGAAATCCAACGCCATGACCGCGGCCTGGAATGCGGAAAAGGAGAAGGTGGCCGAGACGCACAAGCTGAAGGAACGGCTCGATCAGGCGAAATCCGAGGTCGAGGTGGCGCGGCGGCGCGGCGATCTGGGGCGCGCCTCCGAGCTGCTGTATGGCGAGATCCCGGAGATCGAACGCCGCGTCGCGGCCGCGTCCGAGCAGGGCCAGCTGGTCAACGAAGCGGTAACGGCGGAAAGCATCGCCGGCGTTGTTTCCCGCTGGACCGGCATCCCGGTGGACAAGATGCTGGAAGGCGAGCGCGCCAAGCTGCTGCGCATGGAAGACCAGCTGCGCCAGCGCGTGATCGGCCAGGAGGAGGCGCTGACCGCGGTGGCCAACGCGGTGCGCCGCGCGCGCGCCGGGTTGCAGGACCCGAACCGGCCGATCGGCAGCTTCCTGTTCCTGGGCCCCACCGGTGTCGGCAAGACCGAGACCTGCAAGGCCCTGGCGCAGTTCCTGTTCGATGACGAACGCGCGATGGTGCGGATCGACATGAGCGAGTTCATGGAGAAGCACGCCGTTTCCCGCCTGATCGGCGCGCCGCCCGGTTACGTCGGATACGACGAAGGCGGCGTGCTGACCGAGGCGGTGCGCCGGCGCCCGTACCAGGTGATCCTGTTCGACGAGGTCGAAAAGGCGCACGAGGACGTGTTCAACGTGCTGCTGCAAGTGCTGGACGATGGCCGCCTGACCGACGGGCAGGGACGCACGGTGGATTTCCGCAACACGATCATCGTGCTGACGTCGAACCTCGGCAGTGAGGTGCTGGCCGCGCAGGCCGAGGGTGAACCCACCACCATGGTGCAAGGCCAGGTGATGCGCGTGGTGCGCGGCCATTTCCGCCCCGAGTTCCTGAACCGGCTGGATGAGATCATCCTGTTCCGCCGGTTGCAGCGGGCCGACATGGCGGCGATCGTTTCGATCCAGATTGCGCATCTGCACAAGCTGCTGGCGGACCGCAAGATCGGCATCGAACTGGATCGCGCGGCGCTGGAATGGCTGGCGAACGAGGGTTACGACAGCACCTATGGCGCGCGCCCGTTGAAGCGGGTGATCCAGCGCAGCCTGCAGAACGCGCTGGCGGGGCTGATCCTGGAAGGCGCCATCAAGGAAGGCGAGACGGTGCATGTCTCGGCCGGGCCGTCCGGGCTGACGATCGACGGACAACTGGCCGACGCGGCGTAGTCAGGCGGG
>DAHWDR010000147.1:0-11782 GCA_027330745.1 Acetobacteraceae bacterium
AACGCGGGTGATCCTGGCCCTGGGGCTGATCGCGGCGGCGGCCATTGTGCTGGCGGTGCTGGCCTGGGCGCGGGCGGAACGGCTGGCGCGACGGGTGGACCGCCTCACCCGGCTTGCGGCGCGCGACGCGGCCGAGGTGGAGCGTCTGCGCCGCGCCGATCAGACCGTGGTGGAGCGGCTGCCCGACCCGCTGCTGGTGCTGGATGCCCGCCGCGCGGTGCTGCGCGCCAACGCCGCGGCCGGGGCCGCGTTCGGCGCCGAGATGGGGGCGGTGCTGCGCCATCCCGAGCTGCGCGCGGCGATCGAGCGCGCGTTTACCTCCGGGACCGCGGAAAGCGCCGATGTATCCCTGCCGGTGCCGGTGCCACGCGAGGTGCGCGGGACTGTCGTGCCCCTTGACCCACCGCTGGCCGATGGCGGTTGCGCGCTGGTGGTGCTGTCGGATCGCACGCGGGAACGCGCGGTGGAACGGATGCGCGCCGATTTCGTGGCCAATGCGAGCCATGAGCTACGTACCCCGCTGGCCTCGGTGATCGGATTCATCGCCACCTTGCGCGGACCGGCCGCCGATGATCCGCCGGCACAGGCGCGTTTCCTGGGGATCATGGCCGAGCAGGCGGGGCGGATGACGCGCCTGATCGACGATCTGCTGAGCCTGTCGCGGATCGAGCTGGTGGAACACGAGGCTCCGGGGGACAGCGTGGATCTGGCGGCGCTGCTGGAGCGGGCGGCGGCGGGGTTCGAGGCGCGGCTGGCCGGCGCCCGGCTGGAGGTGACGGTGGCCGAGGGGTTGCCCCCGGTCGCGGGAGATCCCGACCAACTGAGCCAGGTGCTGCAGAATCTGCTGGATAACGCGCTGAAATACGGGGCTTTGCCGGGTGGTGCGGCGGACATCGCGCTGACCGCTGCGCCGGCCGAGGGCGGGGACTGGCCGGCCCGGCCGGGGGTGGAGCTCGCGGTGCGCGATCGCGGCGTGGGGATCCCGCGGGCGCATCTGCCGCGCCTGACGGAGCGGTTCTACCGGGTGGACGCGGGGCGGTCTCGGGCGGCCGGTGGGACCGGGCTAGGGCTGGCGATCGTGAAGCACATCGTCAACCGCCATCGCGGGCAACTACGGATCGAGAGCGCGGAGGGGGACGGGACGGCGGTGCGGGTGTGGCTGCCCGTGGCGGGATAACCGACGGCCACCTCCGCCCGGGGCAGGCTTCGGAACAAACGCTTGTCCCCGTCACGCCCGAGGCCACGCGCCTGCCGTAGCCGCCACACCAACCATGTCGTTGTCGAGCCGCAGACCGAACCCGAAATGCCGCTGCGTCGGCTCCTGCAACCAGGGGCCGCCGGACGCAGGGCGTCTATTCCAAGGGGACGGATAGCTACGATTTGCTGGAGCGGGTCGATCCGGATCGAGGGATCACGGGCTCGGGTCGAGCAGGTCGTTTCGTCTCGAGCCTGAGACGCCGGATGGGTGGCTCAGTCTGTCGCTACGGACTCATCAACAGCGGCAGGAAACTGTCATGGATCAGCCGCGTGGAGGTCCCCGGCGCCAGCCAGTTCAGAATCTCACCGCGTCGGAACGCGCCCATCACCAGCCCATCGGCGTTGGTGGTTCGCGCTTCCTCCAGCAGCACCGCCGCGGTCTTGCGTCCCGCCGCCAGAATGCGCCGGTAGCCGGCCGCCGGTGCGACCGGTCCGATCACGGAACGGGCCAGGTCCAGCGTGGCATCGTCCTGTTCCACCGCAACCACATCCACCACCTCCGCGGTGCGCAGGAACGGCGCGAACGCGGCGATGGCGCGGCGCAGCGGCGGCACATCTTCCCAGCCGATCATCAGCCGCCGTCCGACGCCCGCATTCCATTCCGGCGGAATCATCACCGCCGGATGGCCGGCACGCAGCAGCGCCGCGCGCAACGTCTCACGATGCCCCACTGGCTGGGTATGCGGGGAGGCGAGCACCACCAGGCTGACCTTGCCGCGATAATGGCGCATGACCCGCCATTCATCGCCCTGGAACACATCCAGCGGCGCGCTGACTCCCGTTTCCGCGCTCCACTGCGTGACCAGGGCGCGGATCGCCTCGGTCTCGGCTTCCTCGCGATCGGCCAGATGTTCGGCCTCGTATTCCGAAAGTTGTTCCTGCGAGGGCAGGATGATCGAGCCGGGGCCTACCTGGACATGGGCGACCTGGATTTTCTTGCCCAGGACGCGCGCGGCTTCCGTGGCGGCGCTCAGGCAGGGAATGGCACCGGTGGTGGACGCCAGCAGCACCAGGATGACGGGCTGTTCCATGGGCTAAATCCTACCCCGCAGCGGCACGCGGTTCAAGCAGCGCGTCGCCGCGGATGGTATCTCACGGCTTCGCCGCCGCCTGATACGGGGTGCGCACCGTGCCGCTCGCCAGGGGCTTGGGCCACAGGATCACCTCGGTTGCGGGATTGGTGAACTGCTTGTCGCCGTGGCCTTTCACGCCCTGGAACTGCGTCTCCAGCACCCGTGGCGCGGCCCATTCGCCGTTGGGACCGAACTTGATCGGTCCGACGACGGTCTGGAACATGTGGCTGCGCAGATACGCGGCCAGTTTCGCCTGGTCGAACCCGCCGATCCCGGTGACCGCCTGGCCCAGGACCTGCAAATCGGCATAGGCAAAGGGCGGCAGGTAGAAGCCAAGCTTGTCCACGCCCCCCTCTTTCGCCGCCGCGGCCTGATACTGGCGCAGGAACGCCAGCGCCGCCGGCGTGGCCATCGGGCCGACCGGCAGCCAGAAATCGTAGTTCACGATCCCGTTGAGCAGCGGCCCAAGCTCGGTCTTGATTGCGGTCGCCTGCAACCCCACCATCCCGCCGCCGAACATGCGCGCTTTCAGACCAACCTCGTGCGCCGCGCGGATCATGCCAACGCTGTCGGGCGGATAGGAGCCGACGAACACCAGATCCGGATGATGCGCCGCGATCGCGCGCACCACCGGGGAGTAATCGGCGGTATTCGGCGGATAGGTGCCCTGATAGACCACTTTGAAGCCGTAATGCTGCGCCATTTCGCGCGCGCCGCGCAGCGCATTGCGCGAGAACTCGGCATCCGCGCCGACCAGCGCGACCGTGCGCGGCTTCGGTTTCAGCGTCGCGGCAACAGCGAAGAAGCCTTGCGAAAAGCTCTGCGTCGGATGCATCCCGCCTGCCGGGATAATCGAGAAATAGCGGCGGTAGTGAAAGGAATGATTGACGTCCAGCCCGAACAATCCAAGGATCGTCAGGTGATGCGCGATCGCGACCGGCATCGCCGGCGCCACCACATTGGTCCCATTGCCGCCGATCAGCAGATCGACGTGGTCGATATCCAACAGCTTGGTGACGATCCCCGGGACCAAAGCCGGGTCCGACTGGTCATCGTAATAGACCAGCTTCACCGGGCGCCCCAGCAGCCCGCCATGCGCGTTGGTATCGCGCGCCCAGATCTGCATCGCCAGCAGGGCCGCGCGGCCATTGGGCGCGAGCCCGCCGGTCAGCTCGATATCGAACCCGATCGTGATGGGTTTGCCATGCGGCGCCGGGGCCGCATGGGCGCCAAACGGCAAGACGGTGAGCAGGGCGATCAGAAAAATTTTGACGCGGCACGAGAGGGAAGCCATGCGACGATCCTCCGGCAAAGGGCGAAATATCCCCGGCGGCGGTCGGCGCCGCCGCCGGGAAGCAGATCAGTGCTTGGCGCCGTTATACGGTGTCTGCAGCGTTCCCGATTTCAGATGAGGCGGATACAGTACCACCTCGGTCTTCGGGTTGGTGAACTGCGCGGCGTCATGGCCCTTCACGCCCTGGAACTGCGCTTCCAGCACGCGCGGCGCGACCCATTCGCCGTTCGGCCCGAACTTGATCGTGCCGACGACCGTTGCGAAACTGTGGGTCCGCAGATAGGCTGCCAGCTTGGCGTCATCCAGGCTGTGCGTGGCGGTGACCGCGTCGGCCAGCACCTGCATGTCCGAATAGGCGAACGGCGGCAGGTAGTAGCCCAGCGGATCGACGCCTTCCTGCTTCGCCTGCGCCTGATAGATGTGCAGGAACGCCATCGCCGCCGGCGTGGCATAGCCTTTGACCGGAAGCCAAAAATCGTAGTCGGTGATGCCATTCAGCAACGGCCCCAGAGCGGCCTTGATGGGGGTGGATTGCAGGCCGACCATGTCGCCGCCGAACAGGCGGGTTTTCAGCCCCGCTTCCGCCGCCGCGCGCACCATGCCGACCGAATCGGGCGGGTAGGACGCGACCATCACCACATCCGGATGACGCGCCTGGATGGCGTGGATGATCGGCGAGAAATCGGCGGTGTTGGGCGGGTAGGTCTCGTTATAGACCACCTTGAACCCGTCCTGCTTCGCCAGCGCCAGCGCGCCGGTGATCGCGTTCTTCGGGAACTCGGCATCCGCGCCGACCAGCGCGATGGTCTTCGGTTTCGGTTTCATCGCCGCAGCGACCGCGAAGAATGGCACCGAGAGCGACTGCTTCGGATGCAGCCCGCCGGTCGGCACGACCGAGAAATACCGGTCGTAGTGGAACTGGCTGTTCACAGCCAGGCCCAGCAGCCCCATGAACACCTTGTGGTGCGCCATGACGATCGGCATCGCCGGCGCGATGATGTTGGTGGCATAGGCGCTGATCACCAGATCGACGTGATCGATGTCCAGCAGCTTGGTGTAGATGCCCGGGACCAGCGCCGGATTCGATTGATCGTCGTAATGGATCAGCTTGACCGGCCGGCCAAGCAGCCCGCCATTGGCATTGGTCTGTTTGGCCCAGATCTGCATCGCCAGCAGCGCCGCCTTGCCGTTCGCGGCAAGACCACCGGTCAGCGACATGGAAAACCCGATGGTGATCGGCTTGCCGGACGGCGCGGCAGCAAGGGCCACGCGCGGTGTCAGGCCGAGCCCCAAAGCGCCCGCAAGCGCCAGGCCCACGCCGACACGGCGCAGCCACTGCGAGAAACGATTCATTCGGTTATCCCCCCTTGGACGATAGGTTGTTGCGTGGACCCTAGCCGGTGTGCCGGCGAACGCCAAGCCCCTGAACCACCCCCCCCTGAACGAAGCCCTTGGGGCCAAGCCCCGGGATTGACACCGCCCCCGCCGGCCGCGATCAGCCGCGCCATGCTCCGCGCGCTCGTGCTTCTCCTCGTCCTGTTCGCCGGCCCGGCGCTGGCGCGGGCGCGCAGCTTCATCACCTCGGATGGCGTGCGGCTGCACTATACCGAGGAAGGCCCGCACAGCGCCCATACCATCGTGTTTGTTCCCGGATGGCTCATGCCAGGCTGGATCTTCGCCCGTCAGGCCGCCGCGTTCCGCGCGCGTAATCGCGTGATCCTGTTCGATCCACGCGGTCAGGGGGCCTCAGCGGTACCCGACACCGGCTACACCGCCGCCAGGCGCGGCCAGGACATCGCCGAGCTACTCGCGCAGCTGGGCCCGCGCCGCGTGGTGCTGGTCGGCTGGTCGCTCGGCGGGCTGGACGCGCTGGCCTATCTGGCCGCGCATGGGGACCAGCATTTGGTCGGGCTGGTGCTGGTGGATAATTCCGTGGGCGAACCGCCGCCACCGGTCTGGCATCCCGACCGCTCCCCGCCTCTGCCCCATGCCGCCGCCGTCGCCGGGTTCGTGCGCGGGATATTCCACACGCCGCAGCCGGCCTGGTTCCTCCGCCGCCTGACCCAGGCCTGCCTGCGCTTGCCGGCAGCACAGGCCACCCGGCTGCGCGACTACGCCGAGAAGCGCGATTTCTGGCGCCGCGCGGCCGAGCATTTCCGTCCGCCGTTGCTCTACCTCACCCGTCCCTGGCTTGCCGCGCAGGCCGCAAATCTGCGCGCCGCGCGCCCGGGGACCGAGACCGCATTGTTCCCCCATGCCGGTCACGCGCTGTTCATCGACGATGCACCGCGTTTCAACCGCCTGCTCGCCCGCTTTCTGCACCAGGTCTGGCGATGACGCCGCGCGCGCGTCTGCTGGCGTTGTTCCTGGTCTCGGCTGGGGCGATCGGGTTCGAGATTGCGCTGACCCGGTTCTTCGCCGTCGCGCTGTGGTCCGAATACGGCTACTGGGTGATTTCGATCGCCATGTCCGGCTTCGCGGTCAGCGGCGTGGTGCTGGCGCTGGCCGGACCGCGGCTGATCCGCCACGGCGCGGCACTGCTGACAGGCTTGCCTGCTGCGCTGGTGGCGGCAGCGGGGATCGGATTTCATTTCGCGATCGTCAACCGGTTCAATCCGCTGGCGTTGCAGAACCTGGTCACCTGGCAGGGCGAGATCTGGCATATCGCCCTGTATTACGCGGCGCTGCTGCCGTTCTTCTTCCTGGCCGGGCTGTTCGTCGGGCTGTGCTTCGTGCTGGCCCCACCGGCGCGCGGCGCGCTGGGGGGCGTGTATGCCGCCGATCTGGCCGGGGCCGGCGCGGGTGCGGCGGGGCTGGTCGTGGCGCTGTTCGTGCTGTCTCCGTTCCGGCTGGTGCCGGCGCTGCTGCCGCTGCTGGCGGCGGCCGGGCTGGTCCGGCGCGGCGGCCGGATGGCGGCGCTGGCGGCGCTGGTTGCGGCCGAAGCGCTGCTGCTGTTCGGCGCGCAGCCGCATGGCAGCGAATACAAGCCGATCTACGCGCCGGCGCACACGCCTGGGGCGCGGGTGCTGGCGCGCATCCTGCGCCCGTCCGGCGCATACGCGCTGCTGGATGATTTCACCGAACGGGTAGATGTCGATCTATCCGACGATGCGGCGATGCTGCATCTGCCCGGGCCGCCTCGCAGTCTGGGGCTGTATCGCGACGGGGTGCGCATCGCCGCGCTGCCGAGCCCGGGCGTGCCCGTGGTTGCGGCCTATGCGCCGGCGACGCTGGGGGCGCTGGCGTATCGGCTGGCGCCGCACCCGCTGGTGCTGCTGCTGGGCGGCGGCGGCGGATTTCGCGTCGCCGCGGCGCGGGCTCTGGGGGCGCGGGCGGTGACGGTGATCGAGCCGGAGCCGGTGCTGCGTCGCGCGCTGCGACTGGGCCTGGGGCCGTCGCCGGCGCCGCCGGATGCGGTGGTGCGCGGCGTCTCGCCGCTGGTGCTGCTGGCGGCCGGCGGTCCCCGCTACGACGTGATCGATCTGGCGGCGGATATGTTGCGCGCGGACCCGGCGGCGCAGGCGGCGTTCTCGGCCGAGGCGCTGGCGGCCGATCTCGGGCATGTCACGCCTCGGGGCGTGGTATCGATCCCGGTGTCGATCCGCGATTTCCCGGTCTATGCGCTGCGGGTCCTGGCGACGGTGCGGCGCGCGCTGCATCTGGCCGGGATCGCGGATCCGGGCGCCGATGTGCTAGTGGCGCGTTCGGCCTGGACGGTGCGCGTGTTCGTCTCGCCCGGCGGGTTCCGGCCTGGGCGGATCGCACGGGCGCGGCGCTTCGCGGATCGGCGGTCATTCGATCTGTCCTGGTATCCGGGCATCGATGTGCGCGCCGCGCGGGCCGGTATCTATAACGATCTGCCACCGGTGTCGTTCGCCGCCGGCACGGTCCGCCGCGGCGGGCCGGACGATGCCATCGCCGACGAGGCAGGCGCCGTGCTGGCCGGCCGCCGCAGCTTGTCCGCGGCGAGTTTCAGCCTGGCGCCGATGACCTTGGACCGCCCGTTCTTCTATGCCGCGCTGCGCCTGTCCGACCTGCCGACCCTGCTGCGCCGGCTGGAAGTGCTGCCGCAGCCCGAGATCGCGGCGCTGATCAACCTGGCGGTACTGGCCCAAGCGGCGGTGCTGGCGCTGTTCGTGCTAGGGGTGCCGCTATTGTCCCCGGGATTGCGGCGCGGCGGCGCGGCGGGATGGGCGGCGGCCTCGGTGTTTTTTCCCGCGCTGGGCCTCGGGTTCCTGTTCCTGGAGATCTATCTGATCGCCATGGCCAGCCTGTGGCTGAACGACAAGGCCAGCGGCTTCGCGCTGGTACTCAGCCTGATGCTGATCGCCTCCGGCGCCGGAGCCTGGCTTTCGGGGCGCGTGGCGCGGCCGGGGCGGGCGGTGGCGCTGGCCGGGGCGGCGGTGGTGGTCTGGGCGGCGGCGATACGGGTTGGGCTGTGGCCGCTGATCATCGCCAGCCTGGCCTGGCCGGAGCCGGCGCGTGTGGCGCTGCTGGCCGCGGTTATCCTGCCGGTGGGGGTGGCGCTGGGATTCCCGTTTCCGCTGGGGCTGGCGCGGGTGGGCGCGCGGGCGCCGCGCCTGTTGCCCTGGGCATGGGGGTTGAACGGGGCGTTCTCGGTCCTGGCGACGCCGCTGGCGCAGTTGCTGGCGCGCGCGGCCGGATATGGCTGGGTTCTGGCGGCGGCGGGAATCCTGTATGTCGTGGCCGTTGTCAGTTTTCCCCGATCCCGGAGCGTTCCCGCGTGGACCCGATTGCGCATTTCCCGACCCGGCGCGGCCTGATCGCCGCTGCCGCCGCCATTCCGTTCCTGCCGCGCACGGCCGCCGCGGCGCCCGCCTGGTCGCTGGCCGCGTATGAAGCCGCGATGGCGGCTTCCGGCCGGCCGGCGCATATTTCGCAGGCCGAGTTCGCCGCGATCCAGAAGCGCAAACCGGCGGCGATGGCGCTGATCGCGTCCTATCTGAAATCGCGTCTGGGTTCCGCGGACCCGGCGGTGCTGGCGGCGTTCCAGGCGGTGCCGCGGGAGTATTTTCATTACGTCTATTCCGCGCGCGAACCGGTGCCGGGGGAGGCGTATGAGGCCAATCCCAAGCCCTGGGCGATCGGCTACGGCTCGGCGCTATCGGACTATCTGGGCCAGGCGTACATGACCCAGCTGCTGGGGCCGAAGCCGGGGATGGTCAGCCTGGAAATCGGCACCGGGTCCGGATTCCAAAGCGCGCTGCTGTCGCGCATCGTCGCCGACGCCTACACGATCGAGATCATTGCGCCACTGGGCAACGCGGTGTCGCATATCTTCAAACCGTTGGGGTACAACAACGTCCACACCAAAGTGGGGGACGGGTATTACGGCTGGCCGGAGGTAGCGGGCGGGTTCGATCTGATCATCGTCACCTGCGCGGCCCGATTCGCACCGCCCGATCTGTTCGCGCAGCTGAAACCGGGCGGGCGGATGGTGATTCCGATCGGCCAGCCGTTCAAGCGCGGGCAGGTGCTCTATGTTTACACGAAGGACGCGGCGGGGCGGGTGCATTCGCGCCGCGACATGGGGGTGTTCTTCATCCCGATGACCGGGGCGATCGGGACGGCGAAGCCCGGCAAGGCGTAGCGGGGTCATCCCGCCACGCCGTCCGCCACCACCCCCAACGCCAGCGCCGCCGCCTGCTGGCACGGCTCGATCACCGGCACGCCCACCGCCGCCTCGATCGCGCCGCGGTGATGCGCCATGCCGGTGCAACCCAGGATCACCACCTCGGCCCCGCCCGCCACGCAGCGCCCGGCCGCGGCGATCAGCGCCGTCCGCGCCGCCAGCGGGTCCAGCAACACGTCCATCCCGACCTCCAGCGCCTCGGTCGCCGCCAGCCGCCCTTCCAGCCCCATCGCCCGCAGCGCCGCGCGATGGCGCGCCTGGGATGCCGCCACGATCGCCAGCACGCCGAACCGTTCTGCCCGCGCAATCGCCGCCGCCACCGCGGCACGGAAAATCCCCAGCACCGGCGCGCGCGTCGCCGCCCGCGCCGCCTCGATCCCCGGATCGGACGCGCAGGCGATCACGTACACCGCCGCCGCCTCCCGTGCGATGCAGGCCAGCACGGGCGGCACCGCGGCGTGCCAGTCGGCCCAACTCAGCACCGCCTCCGGCCCCGCGGGCAACGAGACCACATCGAACCGCGCCGCCGCGCCCCCCACCACTGGCGCGATCGCCGCTTCAATCCCCGCCCCGCAGGCGGCGGAGCGGTTCGGGTTGATGAACAGGACCCGGGTCATCCCGGGCGGTGACGTGCGATCCGCTCCACCGCCGCCAGCCAGGCCGGGCCGTCGCGTTCCTGCGGTTCCACCAGCAGATGGTCCACCCCGGCGGCGGCATAGGCGCTGAAGGCGGCGACGTTGGCGGCTTCATCCGCGCCGTCCCAGCGCACCCGCAGCGACAGCGTGAACCCCGGATCGGGCCGCAGGGCGCGCAGCCGGGCGACGAAGCCGGCGGCCTGGTCCGGCGCGATACGGCTGCCATGCCAGCCGTCATGGCGGGCAGCGCGCGCCACTGCCGCATCCGATGCGCCGCCGATCCAGACCGGGATCGGCGCCACCGGCAGCGGCTGCATCCGCATGTCCTCCACGCGCGCTTCGATCACGGCGGTGGGGAAGCTGACCGGGTCCTCGGTCCAGACCGCGCGCATCAACGCCAGTCCCTCGTCCATGCGCTTGCCGCGTTCGTGGAAGCGGGCGCCGAGGGCAGCGAACTCGGCTTCCATCCAGCCGACACCGGCGCCCAGGATCAACCTTCCTTGCGACAGGTTCTGCAACGTCGCCAGCTCCTTCGCCAGCGGTAGCGGATGGCGCATCGGCAGCACCAGCACGGACGTGCCGAGCTTTACGCGCGTGGTGCAGGCCGCCGCCCAGGTCAGGGTCAGCACCGGTTCGTAGAACACCGGCGAGGGCGGGTAGGCGGCATCGCGCGGGACGATGATGTGCTCGCTCACCCATACATCGTCGAAGCCCAAAGCTTCGGCCTGCTCGGCGGCTGCGCGAATCAGGGCGGGGCTGGCCTTGCGGCCGATATG
The DNA here is from genome assembly GCA_027330745.1 of Acetobacteraceae bacterium. Lineage (GTDB taxonomy): Bacteria > Pseudomonadota > Alphaproteobacteria > Acetobacterales > Acetobacteraceae > JAJZVS01. The sequence goes on from DAHWDR010000147.1 coordinate 10,689, forward strand.
GGGCAGATGGACGCCGATGCGCATGTCGTTTCCTTCCTCGTGGTTCCGGCGATGGTGCACCGGCCGGCCCGCGCGGTCGAGTTCCGGGATGGTCAGTCCCGGCCCGGCCTTGTAGGGTCCGCCGCATTCCTGACCGCGGAGGCTGCATGACCCCTACCGATCTTGCCCGGCTCGAAGCCTATCTGCGCACCACGCTGGGTAGCGACCGCCTGCGGCTGGAGGCGCCAAAGACCCGCGGCGCCTCGGTGGAACTGCGCGTCGGCGAGGAGTTCCTCGGCACCGTGCACAAGGACGATGAGGACGGGGAAATCTCGTTCTCGGTCCATCTGACGGTGCTGGACGAGGATCTGCCGGCGATGGCCGCGCCGCCGCCCGCGCCCAAGCGCCCGCCGCCGCGGCGCTGAACGCCGTGCGGCGCGACCCGGGGCGAGATGTGGCGGACCCGGCGTGATGGCGTTCTGGCTGGTGAAATCCGAACCCGAGGCATTTTCCTGGGACCAGCAGGTGGCGAACGGCGTGGAACCCTGGACCGGGGTGCGCAACCACGCGGCGAAGAACAACCTGAAGGCGATGCAGCGCGGCGATCGCGCGTTCTTCTACCATTCCAACACCGGCAAGGAGATCGTGGGCGTGGTGGAAGTGGTCCGCACCGCCTACCCGGACCCCACTGCGGAATCCGGAGACTGGGTGGCGGTGGATATGCGCGCGCTGACCCCGTTTCCTCACCCGGTCACGCTGGCGGCGATCAAGGCAGACCCGGCGCTGGCCGAACTCGCGCTGGTGCGCCAGTCGCGGCTGTCCGTTCTGCCCGTATCGCCGGCGCATTGGGCGTTGCTGGCGCGGCTGGGCGGATGGACCGGCTGATCCCGGCCGCGCCCCGCGCGCTGTGCCGCGTAGCGGAGATACCAGACGGCGGCGCCAAGGGATTTCCCCCGCCCGATCGCGGCTATGCCGGCCTGTTCGCGGTGCGGCGCGGCGCGGCGCTGGTGGTCTATGTCAATTCCTGTCCGCATCTCGGCGTGTCGCTGGAATGGACCGCGGACCGGTTCCTGTCGGCCGACGGCACCCAGATCGTCTGCGGCACCCATGGCGCC
>DAHWDR010000154.1:0-6853 GCA_027330745.1 Acetobacteraceae bacterium
GTGGTCCAGCACCGGCAGCGCGGTGAACAGCAGCGCCTCCAGCGCCGGGACGGTGGGGCGGCGGGTTTCGGCGCGGGCGGCGCGGGCGGCGGCGATTTCCGCGGTCTGGGCGTCGGTCAGCGGCATGGGCGGTCCCCGGGGCGTGGTACGGCGCGCCCCGTCCCGCACGGGCACGGGGCAGGTGCGTGCTTAGGCCGGCGCGCGGGGCGGGGGAAGCCGGGTCAGGCGGCGTGCTGTGTGGGGATGCGCGCGACTTCCTCGGCGAGGTCGCGCTCGGCCTGCCAGAGGTCGTGCGCCATCTGCATGCGCAGCCAGATGGCAGGGCCGTTGCCGCAGAACTTGCCGAGGCGGACGGCCATCGCCGGGGTCACGGCGGCGCGCTCGGCCAGGATGGCGTGCAGGGTCTGGCGGGAGACGCCGAGGGTGCGGGCGGCGGCGGTGACGGACAGGCGCAGCGCGGGGAGCACCTCCTCCCGCAGCAATTCGCCGGGGTGGCAGGGCGGCCAGGCGGGTCCGGAGGTGACGCGGTATTCGGGCATCGGGAGAAGTTCCAGGCGGGGCGTCCGCCGCATAATAAAAGCGCCTTTGCGCGGGATTGTCAAGTACAACTTGACAAGTTGACGTGTCTGCCCTTACGCTACGTCGATGATCCGCACGATTCGGAACCGCGCGCTGGCCGCTTTCTGGCGGAAATCCGACGCCTCGGGGCTGCGCGCTGATCTCACCGTCCGGCTCCGTCGCCGCCTGGAAGCCCTGCATCGGGCGACCCGGCCCGAAGACATGATGTTCCCCGGCTTCAACTTCCACCGCCTGCGCGGCCGGCCGGTGCGCTATACCGTACACGTCAACGGCCCCTGGTGCCTGACCTTCGAATGGGACGGGGAAGACGCGGTGCAGGTCGATCTCGAGCAGTATCACTGACCCCTTTCGCCCAACCTCGCAACACCCTATATCGTCCCCTGCCGGCTTGCCGGCTATGGTGATAAACGGTGCGTGGAATAAGCGTTGTGGACCCGGGGGCAGTACCCGGCGCCTCCACCATTCCCCCGGCAACGGGGACCATGGGGGCGAAACAGGCTCGACACGCGCGGTAAAGACCCATCTTTTGCCCGGCATGGTTCCGCCGTCATCGGGCCATATCACAAGTGCCAATGACAACATGGCGCTCGCTGTCGCTGCATAAGCGATAAGCGCGGTCCGGGGGGCACCGGGCAACAGAAGCCCCCCAACTCCGCGCCGTCCGACACCGTACGGGGGCTGGTCACGCTCGGGGGCCGCGCCTATTTTCCGGTCGATGTCCGATCCCACGCCCCCGCAGGTCGAAAGCCTGCTGCCCTATGATGACTGGACCGAGGCCGCGATGCGCCAGGTCATGGTCCGCGCCCTGACCCATCTCGCCACCGAAGGCCTGCCGGGCGAGCATCATTTCTACCTGACCTTCCGCACCGATCACCCGGGCGTGGCCATCCCGGCCCGGTTGCGCGCGCAATATCCGCAGGAAATGACCATCGTGCTCCAGCACCAGTTCTGGGACCCGCTGGTCGATGAGGAAGCGGGCGTGTTCTCGGTCGGTTTGTCGTTCGGCGGCATGCCGACCACATTGGTGATCCCGCTGGCGGCGGTCGCCGCCTTCGCCGACCCATTCGTCCATCTGGGCCTGCGTTTCCGCGTGCCCGAAGCCGCGGCGGCGCCCGAGCCATCGCCCCCGGCCCCCGCCGCGGCGCCCGAGGAGACCGCGCCGGAACCGCAGGTGGTCAGCCTGGATGCGTTCCGCCGCCGCGCACCCCCGAAATCCTGACCGAAAGCGAACGCCCATGAACGCGCCGCTGCCCCGCCCGCCGGGGTTCCTCTATTCCCCGATGTTCCCGCTTGCCCCGCTGCCGGTGGCCTGGCGCAAGCTGCCGATCCCCGGCGTCTCGCGCCTGACCTGCGACGGGCAGTCGGTGCTGCGGATCGATCCGGCGGCGCTGTCGGAACTTGCGTTCCAGGCGTTCCACGAGGTCTCCCACAAGCTGCGCCCGGGGCATCTGGCGCAGCTGCGGCGGATTCTGGACGATCCGGAGGCGTCGGATAACGACCGCTTCGTGGCGCTCGATCTGCTGAAGAATGCGAACATCGCCGCCGGCGGCGTGCTGCCGATGTGTCAGGATACCGGCACCGCGATCGTGTTCGGCAAGCAGGGCCAGCGCGTCTGGGTGGCGGGCGATGCCGAGGAAGCGCTCAGCTTCGGCGTGCACCGCACCTACACCGAAACCAATCTGCGCTATTCGCAGATGGCGCCGCTTTCGATGTTCGAGGAAGTGAACACCGGCAACAACCTGCCGGTGCAGTTCGACATCATGGCCGCCCCCGGCGAGGACCACGCCGACGAGCTGCACCTGATGTTCGTCGCCAAGGGAGGCGGGTCCGCCAACAAGAGCTTCCTGTTCCAGGAGACGCGCGCCATCCTGTCGCCGGCGAAGCTGATGGAATGGCTGGGGGTCAAGCTGCGGACCCTGGGGACCTCGGCCTGCCCGCCGTATCATCTGGCGATCGTGATCGGCGGGACCTCGGCCGAGCTGACGTTGAAGACGGTGAAGCTGGCGTCCACCCGCTGGCTGGACGGGTTGCCGACATCTGGTTCGCGCGCCGGACATGCGTTCCGCGATCTCGAGATGGAAGAAAAGGTGCTGGAATTGACGCGTGGATTCGGGATCGGCGCGCAGTTCGGGGGCAAGTATTTCTGCCACGACGTGCGGGTGATCCGCCTGCCCCGGCATGGGGCGTCGTTGCCGGTGGGGATCGGCGTGTCGTGCTCGGCCGATCGGCAGATCCTGGCGAAAGTCACCCCGGACGGCGCGTTCCTGGAAGAGCTCGAGTCCGATCCCGCGAAATACCTGCCGGAGACGACGGACGCGCATCTGGGCGGGGCGGCGGTGCCGATCGACCTCGATCGCCCGATGGCCGAGATCCGGGCGCAGCTGTCGCGCTATCCGGCGAAGACCCGGCTGGCCCTGTCGGGCACCATGGTGGTGGCGCGCGATATCGCGCACGCGAAGCTGAAGGAGCGGCTGGATGCGGGCCAGGGGCTTCCCGATTACATGAAGAACCACCCGGTCTATTACGCCGGGCCGGCGAAAACGCCCGCCGGCATGGCGACCGGCAGCTTCGGGCCGACCACGGCCGGGCGGATGGACAGCTACGTGGCGGAGTTCCAGGCCGCCGGCGGGTCGTTCGTCATGCTGGCGAAGGGCAACCGGTCGAAGGCGGTGCGCGATGCGTGCCAGCGCTTCGGCGGGTTCTACCTGGGCAGCGTCGGCGGACCGGCGGCACGCCTGGCGCAGGACTGCATCCGCAAGGTGGAGGTGCTGGAATATCCCGAGCTCGGCATGGAGGCGGTCTGGCGGATCGAGGTGGAGAATTTCCCGGCCTTCATCGTGATCGACGACAAGGGGAACGATTTCTACGCGGGGATGGGGTAGATGCGGCCGGCAAGGGGTGACGCCGAGGCTAGCCGTGCCGTAATGTGGTGCATATGGTCATAAAGGACTGGCTCTAGGCCCATGCGTTTTGCCGACCCAGCCCTACGGGCCAGTCTCGATACATGGCGCGGAAGCACCGAGGTGCGGGAGCGTGCAGCGGCAGATAATATCTGGTTCGAGGAGCGGGTCAGCCACACCCGGCTACGCGCGTTCGAAGACGTGGTGAACAGTGCCGATGCCCCGGACCCGCTGCCCGACCGTCAGACCTGGTATTGGAAGCGCTTCGTCAGGGACGGTGACCCCGTGCCCGACACATTCGCGATCGCGTTCGAACCGGCTCGGTTGGGACCAGGCCCCCTGGAGCCGTTCCAGCCTATCGTTCGGCTGGAGGACCTGCGCACGCCGCTGGAAAATCAGGGTCTGGACCTTGCGGACCTGCAAACCGCTCTGCGGGAAGACCAGGTGGCTGTCCTCGATCGGTTTGTGACCTCCTGGAACGACGCCCGGGATGCCCGCCCTGCCTTTGCCGCATGGAAGGATCAGGTGCTGGATGAATTGGCGGAACCGGACTGGCCGGATCGCCTGCGTGACCGGCTGGGATTGGCGCATTACGACCCGACCGCCGGGCCTATCCCTGTCGTCCTGATGGAATACACGGTCCAGGACGTCCTGAATGAGGCGAATGCCCTGGGGTTGACGCAGGCATTCACCGCTCCCACGGTGCTGGATACCGGGCCTTGGCCGTATTTCTTTCCCGCCCCCAAGGAACTGCCCTATGGTCGGGCCATGCCGCTTTCGCCGCTGTGGGATGACAATCAGTTGCTGGCCGAGATGCTGCACGTTCGCTTAACCTATTCGCGGAATCATATCGCCACATTCGGCGAGGTCCGCCGACGGCCTGCCGCGTTCGACCTCAAGGAATTGCGCAATCATCACCTGTTGTCCCTGTGGTTGGCACCGGATCGGTGCGATTTCGGCGAGGAGATTCCCTAGATGTCGGTGACGGCCACGTGCGAGGCGCCGGACCGCCACCCCTGGCTCGATGCGTTCGACCGAGTGCCGCAGGTTGCGTTCGGCGACCTGCTAGCCGGGTACGCGAAAATCCCACCCTACGAACGGGCCGACGCACCGGATGCCGCCCGGATGCTGTTCGGCCCGTTGCCCAAGGATGACCCGGTGCGCGGCAGGCTGGGGCCGGCGATCCTGGGCTGGCTGGAGCAGCGCCGGCGCGAACGTCCCCCCGTCGGGCGTCCTCGGTTGCAGCATTGGGTGGCGGAAATCTGCGAGGCGCTGGAGATCATCTCCGCCCTCGACGTGGCCGATGCCGCAAGGGCATTGCGACGCCGTTATATTGTCTGGAACGAATGGACCGCCGGGTTCGTCCTGTCGCCGGCGCGCGACGCGCATGCCGCCTATTGGCGGATGCTGGCGCTGACCCAGCCGCTGCTCGCGCGCCCGGCTGTCGCTGTGGACCGAGGGGAACTTGCCGCGCTGTGGCTGGAGATCTGTCGCCAGGCGGGCGCGGCACTTCCGCGCCGCTACCTGGCGATTGGATTGCTCGGACTGCGGCGGCTGCCGGGAGCGCCGACGGGGTCCGAGGCACCTTGGGTTGCCGGCCTGGCGCAATGGGCCGTGGCGCGGACCCCCTCCGAGGCGGAGTTCCAGGCGGAATGGCGCGCCTTGAAGCCGCTGTATCCGCGCACGTCGGGCCGCTGGCGCGATCTGGTCGGGCGCTTGCTGGCAACGCCTGAGTTCCGGGACCGGCGGATCGAGGCCCCGGCATGGTGGCGCGGCGATCCGGATTTCACGCCGATGACCCGGCCGGACTTTCGGGTTCGCGGGGAGGCGCTGCGGTCGCCGCTCCCGCGCGACTGTGATGCGGTGATCGATCACCTGTCCGAGCCATGGCTGCTTGCCGAACCACGGATCGATGCGCTGATGCAGCAGCACCGCCGGTTTCTGAGCGCTACAGGCGACAGCCAGTATGTTGTTCGTGCCGTCCATGCCCTCGGCACCGCCCTGATCCAGCCGGGTGCGGACGAGCCGCGTGCTCGGGCGCGCAAGGCGCAGGCGCTGGCCCGCGAGGGTCTCGATTGGCAACCGTACGATCGCTATCTTTGGAGCCTCTGGCGCGACGCGCTGGCCGCCGAAGGCGCGCTTGAGGCGGCGGAGCTGATCGGCTGGGAATTCGTCCGCCGCGACCCGGAACACGTCGAGGGCCGCAACCAGCTCGCCACCCTGCTCGCCGAGACGCTCCACCGTCCGGCCGAGGCCGCGGCGCTGCTGCGCGACACCATCGCGGCGTTCCCGGACGACCCCTTCGCCCGCACCCAGCTCGCCACCCTGCTCGCCGAGACGCTCCACCGTCCGGCCGAGGCCGAGGCGCTGCTGCGCGACACCATCGCGGCGGTCCCGGACGACTCCTTCGCCCGCAACCAGCTTGCCGAGTTACTGGTCGCGGCGGACCGGCTCGGGGAAGCGGAAGCCGTGGTCGATGCCGCCTTCGCCGCGCGCGCGACAGACGCGGCCACCTATGCGTTGCGGGCACGGTTGCAATCGCACCGGGGGCTGGCACAGGAGGCGGCGGCAACATTGCGCGAGGGGGTCGAGCGCTTGCCACCCAACCCGGCGTTGCGGGACTACCAACGCGTACTCGCCCGCGGCCGACCGCTCCGGTTGCTGCGCGCAGCCCAGCCGCAGCCTGCCCAAGCGCAGCCGGAGGCCGCAGTTGCGCCAGCAGACGACCCGGAGAAGGACGACCTGCTCCGCTACGGGCGGCTGCGGCGGCTGCGGTTCCGCGCCGGCGGCGCCGACCCGGTTGCCGGCCAGGCCGCGCTCGAGGAGGTGCGGGCGATCCTGCGGGACGAACCGACCTTCGCCTATGCCGAGCTGCTCGCCGCGCGATATGGGCTGCAGCCCGCCGCTGACGATGCGCTGCCGGTCTTTGCCGTGGCATTCGAGCAGGCGCTGGCCGCGGGCGACCTGGCGCGGCTGGAGGCCCTCGCGCAGCAGCAGCCGCGGCTGCAGGCCCTGATCCTGGTCGCCCGCGCCGTGCTCGGCGACGAGCCCGCCGCATGGCTGGTCGCGACGCTGCTGAACGCGCCACCCGCACGCGACGAGGCGCGCCCCGTCACGATCCTGCGCGCGGGCTTGCGGCCCATCGTCGCCGCCGCGAATGGCGCTGCAATTCCACAGGTCATGGCGAGCCGACGCGAAGCAATCCTGCGCTGCCTGCACGACACGAACGAGGCCATGCTCGGTGACCGCATCGCGGCCTGATTGACACTGCCGGGCGACTGCGGGGCGCATGGACAGCCACGTGGCGGAAGTCCGTGCCTTCGTTCGCCTGCTTATCCCAACCGGCGAAGTGTTCGACCCGCCGCCAGCAAGGC
>DAHWDR010000160.1:0-10715 GCA_027330745.1 Acetobacteraceae bacterium
CTGATCGCCGCGTTCCAGACCCCCACGTCCGCGATCAGCCCGTTGAAATCCCGTCCCGTGAACACCGTGCTGTAGCCGATGTTGAAAGCATCGATCTTGGATGCGCTGTTGACCGAGCCGCTGAACGAGGCGGCCAGGGACCCGTCCCAATAGATGTCGCACGTGCCGCTGACCCCTCCGGTGTAGGTGGCAACGATCATATGCCACGTCCCGACCAGGCTCGACCTCGTGGGCGCATAGGACGTATTCTCGCCCGCGCCTGTGTAGAAATACAGATTGTTGTCGTTCTGGAACTGCAAATCGAAATCGTTGCCACTCTGGCTTTCCCCGGCGACGTAGAAAATCGCGCTGGCGGTGCCCGGCAGTGCGGCGAGGTTGACCCAAGCCATGATGCTCCCGGAGCCGGGGATACCGCCGCTAAGGTCGGTCGCGGCATATTGCGGTGTCGCGTTGTTACCGTCGAGCGACATCGCATTCGCCTGCGGCGCGCCGGCGCCGGCCGCGACGGTCGTCGCCGAATTCTGATACGTGCTGGTGTCGGTGCTTGCGCCGACGCTCGCCAGGCTGTTGCCCTGCAGGGTCCAGAAATCGAGTGGGGTAGTGCCGAGCACGGTGGACACGAAATCGGCCCGGGCGCTGCCGCCGGCGGCAAGGAACAGGGCCAGCGCCGCAATCGTCGCGCACACGCTCTGGTTGTGCGGTTGCATGAGGATAATCCTCCACGAAATACTTTCGTAGGTTGTTTAGTAATTCTTTATTCGTCCAACGTCAAGAAAAGAATGACGCCGCGTGGAGATGTCACCCGTTCGCACGCTCCGACCGAAACCGATCCGCCACGCACGGCACCTGCTTGCAAGCCCACCGTCGCTTCCCGGGCGTAATTCGCCTGCGGCAATGCCGCGCCGCACGCTGACTGCGCCCGGAACCGCCGCAGATTTGAATGGTGATGACGGGGTCATCCGCCGGCGTGCCGTGGGCGAACCGCTGGACGAGGCGCGAACGCGCCAGCTTTCCAGGTTGACGCGGCAAATCGCTTCGATCATCTTGGAAGCGGTCGCGATCCGCTTTGGCCATCCCCTTCATCCGTCGAAAAGCAAATATATGGTCCGCGCGCGGATTTGGATCCTCATCCTGTGGGGCACGATGCTGCTATCGGCATCGGCCGGCGCCCAGACGACCGGGCCAAGCCTCCTCGGGGCCTGGAGCTGGGAGTCGCCGGGACGGTTCGGGATCGATCACAACACGCTGCTGTTTCGGCCCGACGGAACCTATGTCCGGGTCAGCCGCTGGGGGAATGGGACCCTGATGCGGTTTTGGGGGAACTACCGCGCCGCGCCCGTCTCGGCCGACCAGGTCCGCGTGCAATCCCAGACCGTCGGCTGGCTGCCGGCCGCGTTCTGTTCCCAGGCGCCCGGGTTTCCGGTACGTTGCAGTTCGACCCCGCATCCGCCCGAGATGTCGGTGGTGGTCACGTTCCGCTCGCCGACGGTGCTCCAGGCGAACGGGATGATCCTGCGTCGCGACAACGCGCCCTACCTGCTCGACCAGCAGGTACCAGCGCGCACGCTGTCGATCGTCGCCGCACCGGCGCAGCCGAGCCTGCGCCAGCCGGTCATGCCGACGCTCCATCCCTACACAACGCCGAACGGCCCCGGCAACGCCATCGCGAACGCCAACCACGCGAACGCGCAAAAATTCATCAACGGCTACATGCGCGGCTGCTCCACGGCGCCGAACGGCCAGCTCTATGGGTGCAACCAGTAGCCGCCACCTCTGCGGTTCCCTGGCTGGCTACCGAGGCGATCCGGCGTTTCGCGCCCCGGTAGGGCCATCGCCCGCGTGGTGTGGTAGGTTCGTCTTTCGCCTTCAACTCCGCCGTAACCGCCACGCGCGTCATCCTCCCGCCCGGACCCCATGCGCATCCTCACCGTTTTCGGCACCCGCCCCGAGGCCATCAAGCTGGCCCCCGTCATCCGCCGCCTGCACGCCACCCCGGGGGTCGTGCCGCTGGTCTGCGTCACCGCCCAGCACCGGCGGATGCTGGACCAGGTGCTGGACCTGTTCGCGATCCGCCCGGACCGCGATCTGGACATCATGCGCCACGCCCAGGGCCTGACCTGGATCACCACCGCGGCGCTGGAGGGTCTGGCCGGGGCGCTGGCGGAGCTGGCCCCGGACATCGTCCTGGTCCAGGGCGACACCACCACCACCTTCGCCGCCGCCCTGGCCGCGTTCTATGCGCGCATCCCGGTGGGTCACGTGGAAGCGGGGCTGCGCACCGGCGACATCGCCTCCCCCTACCCCGAGGAGATGAACCGCCGCCTGACCACCACGCTCGCGCGCTGGCATTTCCCACCCACCGCGGAAGCGCGCGCCCATCTCCGCGCCGAGGGCGTGGCCGAGGCGCGCATCACCGTCACCGGCAACACCGTGATCGACGCGCTGCTGGACGCGATCGCGATCCTGGACACCGATCCGGCCCGCGCCGCCGCTTCCCACGCCGCCCTGCCCGCGCCCGATCCGGCCCGCCGGCTGATCCTGGTCACCGGGCACCGGCGGGAGAATTTCGCCGGCGGCCTCGATCGCGTCGCCGCCGGGCTGGTGCGCCTGGCCGATCGCGGCGATGTGGAGATCGTCTATCCGGTGCATCTCAACCCGGCGGTGCGCGAAGTCGCCGCGCGCGTGCTCGGCGCGCATCCGGCGATCCGCCTGATCGAGCCGCTGGACTACCTGCCCTTCATCGCGCTGATGCGGCGCGCGCATCTGATCATCACGGACTCGGGCGGGGTGCAGGAGGAAGCGCCGTCCCTCGGCAAGCCGGTGCTGGTCACGCGCGACACCACGGAACGGCCGGAGGCCGTGGCCGCCGGGACCGTGGAACTGGTCGGCACCGACACCGACCGGCTGGTGGCCCGCGCCACCCGGCTGCTGGACGATCCCGCCGCGTATCGGGCAATGAGCATCGCCCATAACCCGTATGGCGACGGCCAGGCCGCCGCCCGCATCGTGAAGGCTCTGCTGGATGGATAGTTTCGCCCGCGTCGGCGTGATCGGCCTCGGCTATATCGGCCTGCGCACCGCGGCGGTGTTCGCCGAGACCGGGATGGGGGTGGGGAACCCCCACGCGGCGGCGGATATGGTCCTGGCCATCCATCATCTTGATCGCGCAGAAAGTTAGTCACGGGCGTATTTAGTAGGGAGTTCTCTTGCGTATCCTCTATAGTCACAGAATCCAGTCCCGCGACGGACAGAGCGTTCACGTCGAGGAGTTGGTCGCTGCCCTGCGCCGCGCCGGCCATGAGGTTCTGGTGGTCGGCCCCAGTGTCTATGCCGCGGCCGAGTTCGGCGGGGAAAGTCGGTTGGTCGCGCGGCTGCGCAGGAGGTTGCCGCAAACTCTCGCCGACCTTGCCGAGTTGGCGTACAATTTTCCGGCCTATATGAGGCTGCGGCGAGCGTACCGGCGCTTCCGGCCGGACATCATATACGAACGGTACAATCTATTCTATCTCGCGGGGGCCTTGCTTGCCCGACGCCGACATACCCTCTTCTATCTTGAGGTTAACTCGCCCCTTGCTGACGAACGACGACGGAATGAAGAACTGCGCCTTGAATGGCTGGCTCGCCTCATCGAGCGCTGGGTGTGGCGGGGTGCTAACCGTATCGCGGCGGTGACCGACGTGCTCCGGTCGATCTTGATCGCACAGGGAGCGCCGGGGTCCCGTGTCGAGGTCGTACCGAACGGTATCGATAAGAGAATGATGTCTCCTGTACTAGACCGACCCGACGCTGTGGGCGGAACCGTTCTTGGTTTCGTCGGATTTGTGCGTCCGTGGCACGGTATCGATCGTGTCCTGCGTGGGATGGCCGGGGACACCGATGCGCAAGCGCTGAAATTGGTCGTCGCGGGAGACGGTCCGGCACGGCAAGATCTGGAGTCTCTGTCGCATGCGCTGGGTTTGGGCGCGCGCGTGCGCTTCACCGGATTGGTCGCCCGCGATCAGGTTCCTCTGCTTCTCGCCGGCTTTGATATCGCGCTGCAACCGGCCGTCGTGCCATACGCATCGCCGTTGAAGCTATTTGAGTACATGGCGGCGGGCCGGGCCATCGTTGCGCCGGATCAGCCGAACATACGGGAGATCCTCACTCACGAGAAAACCGCCCTGCTGTATGGTCCCACGCGAGAGGACGCTATGTGGCAGCAGATTCGACGACTTGCGGAGGACGCAGCCCTTCGGCGACGCCTTGGCCATGCCGCGCGCGAGGAGATTATCGCCCGCGACTATACGTGGGATGGGAACGCTACGCGGGTCATGGCCTGGGCGTCGGCCGACCTTGCGCATCCCACCAACGCAAAGGCCGGCGGTTCCGAACACACGAGAATTGCTTGACCGATCTCGATCCTGGCCGAGCTGCGCCCCGACCTGACCTTCCCGCAGCAGCAGGGCGAGCGGGCGCAGATCCAGGTGGCGCATTGTCCGGAACGGGTCCTGCCCGGACGCATCCTGGAGGAGGTGGTGAACAACCCGCGCGTGATCGGCGGCATGAGCCGGCGTTGCGCGCAGCGGGCGCTGGCGCTGTATCAGATGGTGGTGCGCGGCGAGTGCCGGGTGACCACGGCGCGCACCGCCGAGCTGGCGAAGCTGACCGAGAATGCCTATCGCGACGTCAACATCGCCTTCGCCAACGAACTCTCGGTGATCTGCGACAAGCTGCGGATCAATGTGTGGGACCTGATCGCGATGGCCAACCTGCACCCGCGCGTGAACATCCTCAGCCCCGGTCCCGGCGTCGGCGGGCACTGCATCGCGGTCGATCCGTGGTTCATCGTCGCCGGCGCGCCGGAGGAAGCCCGCCTGATCCGCGCGGCGCGCGAGATCAACGACGCCAAGCCCGATTTCGTGGTGGCGAAAGTGCGCGAGCGGGCGGCGGCGCTGAAGCACCCGGTGATCGCCTGCCTCGGTCTCGCCTACAAGAAAGACGTGGACGATCTGCGCGAAAGCCCGGCGGTGGGAATCGTGCGCAAGCTGGCGGAGGCGAAGCTGGGCGAGCTGCTGGTGGTGGAGCCGCATATCGCCGCGCTGCCGGCGGAGCTTGCCTCGCTCGGCCTGGCGCTGGCCGATTTCGATGCGGCTCTGGAACGGGCGAATCTGGTGCTGCTGCTGGTCGATCATCAGGCGTTCCTGCAGGTGGATCGCGATCTGCTGAAGGACAAATTCGTGATCGACACGCGCGGCGCATGGTAGCGCGCCCCCCCGCAGCCGCAGCCGCACCCCTCCGGCGCTGCCTCGCCCCAGCCTTCCTCGTCCCAGCCTTCCTGGTCCCAGTCTTCCTCGCGTTGGCCGGCTGCGCGCGCGCCGCGCCACCGGGACCGATTCCGCTGTCGCTCGCCCCGGAAGTCGCCCGCGTCTTCCACGCCCGCATGACTCCGGCCGAAGTGGTCCGCAACGGCGTGCTGCGCCGCGACCGGCACGGCCGGATGCTCGCCTGCCTGACCGGCGCCAATCTGAACTGCGGCAAGGCCAACACCGCCCGCCACAACACCGGCGCCAGCGCCTGGTGCCGCACCCACCCGAACGCGACCTTCGTGCCGCTATTCGCGTCCGGTCATGACAGCATCTTCGCCTGGGCCTGCCGCGGCCGGCGTCCGGTCATCGCCGGCCAGGTGCAGCACGTGGACGCGGACGGCTATGTCGCCGGCGCCTGGCGTCCCCTGCCCTGACCGGCCGTGCTATCCTGGCGCGACTCGCCCGCCACGGAGCCGCCCCATGATCACCCCATCCGGCCATTCCCCCCCCGGCCACGTAACCGACCGCAACCTGGCCCTGGAGCTGGTCCGCGTGACCGAAGCGGCGGCCATCGCCGCCTCGCGCTGGATCGGCCTCGGCAAGAAGAACGACGCCGACGGCGCCGCCGTGGAAGCCATGCGCCAGGCCTTCGACACGGTCGCGATCGACGGCACGGTGGTGATCGGCGAGGGCGAGATGGACGAAGCGCCGATGCTGTTCATCGGCGAGAAAGTAGGCGCCGGCGGCCCGGCCATGGACATCGCCGTGGACCCGCTGGAAGGCACCACGCTGACCGCCAAGGGCGGACCGAACGCGATCGCCACCGTGGCACTCGCCACGAACGGCGGGTTCCTGCACGCGCCCGACATCTACATGGACAAGATCGCGGTCGGCGGCGGGCTGCCCGACGGCGTGGTGGATCTGGACACCACGGTGGGCGAGAATCTGCGCAACCTCGCGCGCGCCAAGAACTGCGAGACCGCGGACCTGGTCGCCTGCATCCTGGACCGCGACCGCCACAAGGAAATCATCGCCAAAGTGCGCGAGGCCGGCGCGCGCATCATGCTGATCTCGGATGGCGACGTGGCCGGCGTGATCGCCACCGCGATCGCGGATTCGGGCGTGGACATCTATTTCGGGTCCGGCGGCGCGCCCGAAGGCGTGCTGGCCGCCGCCGCGCTGCGCTGCATCGGCGGGCAGATGCAAGGCCGCCTGCTGTTCGAGGACGACGCCCAGATCGCGCGCGCCCGCGACATGGGCGTGCTGGACCCGAACCACAAATTCACGCTCGCCGAGATGGCGAAGGGCGACGTGATGTTCGCCGCCACCGGCGTCACCTCGGGGGCGATGCTGCGCGGCGTGCGCCGCTTCGGCGGCGGCGCGGTGACCCATTCGGTGGTGATGCGCTCGCGCTCCGGCACCGTGCGCTTCGTCGAGGGGCATCATAATTTCCAGACCAAGACCTGGGTCGGACACTGAGTGGACGCCGCCCTTGACGTCACCAGCAGCCTGACCGGACGGCGCTGGGTCTGGCGCCAGGCGGAAGCACGCACCGGGCTCGGCATCGCGCAGCGTCTCGGCGTGCCGGAGTTGATCGGCCGGCTGCTCGCCGCGCGCGGCGTGGCGATCGAGGCGGCGGCGGATTTCCTGGACCCCACCTTGCGCGCGCTGCTGCCGGACCCGTCGCGGCTGGTCGATATGGATGCCGCCGCGGACCGCCTGGCCGATGCCGCCGCGCGCGGCGAGACCGTCGGCGTGTTCGGCGATTACGACGTGGACGGGGCGTGCTCGGCGGCGCTGATGGTCACGTTGCTGCGCGAGCTTGGCTGCGCCGTCGTGACCCATGTGCCGGACCGCATGACCGAAGGATACGGGCCGAACCCGGTGGCGCTGCGTGGGCTGGTGGCGCGCGGCGCCAGCCTGATCGTCTGCGTCGATTGCGGCACCGCCGCGGCCGAAGCACTCTCGGTGCTGTCCGGCGCGGCCGACGCCATCGTGCTGGACCACCACAAGGCCGAGGGCCCGCCGCCGCCGGTGCGCGCCACGGTCAATCCGAACCGTCTGGACGATTGCTCGGGCTGCGGGCTGCTCTGCGCCGCCGCGGTCGCGTTCCTGGCCGCGGTCGCCACGGTGCGCAGCTTGCGCCGGCGCGGCTTTTTCGCCGCGCGCGCCGAACCCGATCTGCTGGGATTGCTGGATCTGGTTGCCCTGGCAACCGTCTGCGACGTGATGCCGCTGACCGGCGTGAACCGGGCGCTGGTCGCGCAGGGGCTGAAGGTGATGGGGCGGCGGCGCCGGGTCGGGATCGCGGCGCTGCTGGCGCTGGCGCAGCGGGCCGGCGCGCCCTCGGCGATGACCTGCGGCTTCGGCCTGGGGCCGCGCATCAACGCCGCCGGCCGGATCGCGGAAGCGGATCTCGGGCTGCGCCTGCTGCTATGCGAAGATCCGGCGGAAGCCGCGGCGCTGGCGGAACGGCTGGACGGCATCAACCGCCAGCGTCAGGAAGTGGAAGCCGGAATGCTGGACGCGGCGCTGCACGCGGCCGGCGTGCAGGCCGCGGCCGGACGCGCCGCCCTGGTGGTCAGCGGCGCCGGCTGGCATCCCGGCGTGGTGGGGATCGTGGCCGGCCGGATCAAGGAACGCTTCAACCGGCCGGCCTGCGTGGCCGGGGTGGCGGACGGCGTGGCGAAAGGGTCCGGCCGGTCGGTGCCGGGGATCGATCTGGGCGCGGCGGTGATCGCGGCGCGGCAGGCCGGGTTGCTGGCGACCGGCGGCGGGCATCCGATGGCGGCGGGGTTTTCGCTGCCGGAATCCGGCATCGCCGCCTTCGCCGCGTTCCTGGACGAACGTCTGGCCGCGGCCGCATCCCTGCCCGCCGCGGCCGATTTATGGGTGGAGGGGGCGCTGACCGTCCCCGGCGCCACGGCCGAGATTGCCGGCGCGGTCGCGCGGCTCGCCCCGTTCGGGCCGGGCAACGAGGAACCGGTCTTCGCCCTCGCGCGCGCCCGCGTGGTGCGCGCCGACCGCGTCGGCCGCGAGGGCACCGTGATCCGCAGCTTCATCGAGGGCGAGGGCGGCGGGCCGCGCCTGAAAGCGATGCTGTTCCGCGCCCGCGACGGCGCCCTGGCGGACTGGCTGATGGGCCGCGCCGGCGTGCCCGTGCATCTGGCGGGGCAGCTGCGGCTGGAGGAATGGCAGGGCAACACCAGCGTCGGCTTCGCGATCGTCGATGCCGCTTTGGCCTGACCGGCATGGACGCGCCCCGGGAGGCAGCGCGGCATTTCATCGCCGGGTCGCGCCGGCCTGAACGACGCAGCCTGCCATGACGCCGATCCTGCTGACCTGGCCGGACCTGGCGCTGGCCTCGGTGCTGCTACTGGCCTATGGCGGCCTGTCGGTCTGGTTGCGGCTTGGGCTGCATCGGCGGCTGGCCTTCGCGGCCACGCGGATGGTGGTGCAGCTGATCGCGGTGGGGCTGGTGTTGCGCGCGGTGTTCGCGATCGCCAACCCGCTGGTCACCCTGGGGGTGATCCTGGCGATGGTCGCGGTCGCGGCGCGCGAGGTGGCGGCGCGGCCGGAACAGCGGCTGCAACGGCGGGGGAATCTGGCCGTGGGGGCCTCGGCGGTGGCGTTCGCGACGTTCCTGACCGCGGTGCTGGCGCTGACCACGGCGATCCGGCCCTCGCCCTGGTACGATCCGCGCTACGCCGTGCCGCTGTCGGGGATGATCCTGGGCAATGTGCTGAACGGGGCCAGCCTGGCGCTGGACGCGCTGCTGTCGGGGGTGGCGCGCGGCCGGGCGGCGATCGAGGCGCAGCTATGTCTCGGCGCGCCGATCCGCCAGGCGATGCGCCCGTTCGTGCGCGATGCGGTGCGCCGGGCGCTGCTGCCGATCGTGAACACGATGTCGGCGGCCGGGGTGGTGACCCTGCCCGGGATCATGACCGGGCAGATCCTGGCCGGGATGGACCCGCTGGAGGCGGCGAAATACCAGATTCTGATCATCTTTCTGCTGGCCGGCGGCAGCGGACTGGCAGCGGTCGCGGTGACCGTGCTGGCCGCGCGCCGCCTGACCGATGGGCACCACCGGCTGCGGCTGGACCGGCTGGAGGCCGGGCGCGTGTGACGGCAGGCGCGGCAAGGCCCCAGCTCCACTCCCACTCCCGCGCCCCCCACATCGCGCGCTTCCGTCATGGCCGGTCTTGAGCCGGCCATCCACCCGAGCGCGTTCATGCACAGATGGCCGTCCCCCCCGCCCCTGAGGGGGAGGCAAAAATTTCCCTCGCCGCGTTAACGAACTATCAGGGATTTTACGGCCATAATGCGCTCGTGACCGACGCCCCGCCCGATCCTGTCCTCCTCCTCCTCAAGCTGATCGAGGATCTGTGCGCGGCGATTGCCCAGGCCACCGGCGTGAACCTGTTCACGCGGCTGATGCTGATCCCGGTGCGCCGGAAGCTGCGCGGCATGGCGCAAGCGGTTGCCGAAGTGGCGGCGGATCGCGCCGCACGCGCCCAGGACGCCCCCGCCCAGGACGCCCCCGCCCAGGACGCGCTGGCCCCGAACGCCCCCGCCCCGAACGCCCCCGCCCCGAACGCCCCCGCCCCGAACGCACTGGGCCAAGACCGGCTGGCCCCGCACGTGCCGGCCTGGGACGCGCCGGCCCCGGACGCGACCCAGGCCGTCGCCGCCGCCCCCGCGCCCGTCCCCCCGCTTCGGCTGGCCGACACGCCGCCCCCGCCAGCCCCGCGCGCGCCCCTCCCGGCCGCCATCGCCGCCGCTCAAATCGCCGAGGACGCCCCCGCTACGCCGCGCGCCGCACCGGATGCAGCCGCCGCGCCCGTTATCCCCGATGCCGGCGGCATCCCCGACGCCGCCCGCCCCGCGCGCCCGCAACGCCGTACTGCCCCCACCCGAAACCCCGCCGCCCTCGGCTCGCTGCCGGCGCCTGTCGCGCTTGGCGTCGCGGCGCTGCACGCCGCGGTGACGTTCGCGCTCGGGCCACCCGCCGATCGAAACGCGATTTCGCGTTTGGGGTTTTGCGCGCGCTATTTGTTGCGATAACGGAATAATACCCCCCTCCACCCGCGCAGCGCCACACGAGCAGCGTCGCAGCCCGGACAAGCGGGCACCACGAAATCCCCGCCGTCGTTGGGGACAGCGAGCCAGGCGCAAGCCCCGCCCCGCCTGGAACAGAGGCGCGACGCCGGGCGCGATTTGTGACCCGCCGGCCCAGGCGATAGCTTCGCGCCACGACGGAGGGCCAGCATGGACCGGGACGGACAGGCGCGCGGCGCCGCGAGCGCCATGGCGCCGGAGAATGGGCCGCGCTCCATGGGCGCCGCCTTTCGTTCCATGCCGCTGGCGCCGCTGCTGGCCACGTTGGCGGTGCAGACCTTCGCCACCATGGCGCTGTTCTCGGTGCCGACC
>DAHWDR010000175.1:0-1589 GCA_027330745.1 Acetobacteraceae bacterium
CGTGCCCGCCACCGCCTCGGCCAGCGCCACCGTGGCATCGTTGCCCGAATCGATCAGCACCCCGTGCAGCAGCTGATCGACGGTCACCTGCTGGCCGGGCGAGAGGAACATGCGCGACCCCCCGGTGTGCCAGGCGGTGGCGCTGACCGTCACCGGCTGGTCCGGCTTCAACGAGCCATGCGCGATCGCCTGATACGCCAGATAGGTCGCCATCAGCTTGGCGAGACTGGCCGGCGGCCAGGGCTGGTCGGGTGCCTTCTCGGCCAGGATGGCCCCGGTGGTGGCGTCCATCAGCACGTAGGCGGCCTGATCGGGCAGCACCGGTGGCGGCGGCATC
The DNA here is from genome assembly GCA_027330745.1 of Acetobacteraceae bacterium. Classification (GTDB taxonomy): domain Bacteria; phylum Pseudomonadota; class Alphaproteobacteria; order Acetobacterales; family Acetobacteraceae; genus JAJZVS01. Next base: position 338 of record DAHWDR010000175.1, read on the forward strand.
CCGGGCAGGGCGAGCGGCGCGACCGGCGCTGGCCCTGCGGGCGGAGCGGGCGGGATGGGCGGGACCGGCGGCGGCGCCGCCCAGGCGTGGGTGGCGAGGCCGGCGAGCAGGACCAAGGCGAGACGGGACGCGAGCTTCATCGGGGCGAGGACTCCGGCAGGCAGGCGCGGGGTTATACAGGCAGATGCGCCCACGGCCACGCACCAGGGCGGCGGCCACCCGCTGCCTGTTGCAGCGCCGCAACGGCAGCCGATCGGGGGCGCCGGCACGGGGGATGACGCGATGGCGCCGGGTAACCCGGCACCGGCTCGCGGCGAATCATGGTCCGCGGGGCCCACGCTCCGCGACCACGGAGGCATTCATGCGACAGCGGGTTTTTCATGGCTGGGGGTCGGCTGGCTGGCCATGGGCGTCGCGCACGGCGCCCCACCGCGCGTGCCAGAGATCGCCCCAGCACTGCGTCGCTCCGGCCCGGTCACCGTGCTGCGCACGCTGCCCGGCCCACCGGACATGACCGCCGCGCTGGTGCGCGCGGGCGCGCAGAAGGCGGTGGTCTGGGTGCTGGATCATGGCGCCGTGGTGGCCACCGGTCAGGTCTGGGACGCGCGGGGCGAGGATCTGACCCGGGCGATGGCGACCTATGAACGAGGCTTCGACGTGACCCAAGAGGAAGGCGGCATTCCGCCGGCCACTGGCGGCTGATGCACCATGCACCCCCGGGAGGGACTGGCGGCACTGGCGGCGAAACTCGGCTGAGCACGGACAGCATCGCGAGGCGGGCGGGAACTCCGTGCCGGCCCCCGATGCGGGGGACAGCATCAGGGGCCGGGACCGAAACGCCGGTTACGTCGGCTTCAGCGACCCGCCGGCAAGTTTCTGGCAATCGCCCTGCGGCAGCAGCACGAAGGATGCCGGATCGCGGGCCTTGGTTGCCTGACCGGCGCAGGAATGCGCGCCCGCCGCGCAGTCATTGCGGCGGCTCGCCTTCATGCCGTAACAATTCGCCAGATGCTCCGCCACCGTCCGCTTCATGTTGGCCTGGCGCACCGCCATCATCTGCGCCTTGGTCATCATCGCGCTGGCGGGGGTAGCGGTCAGCGCCGCGGCGCCGAGGCTGCGAGGAGACGTCGATCCATGGTTCACTCCCTGGCCATGGTTCACTCCCTGGGTTCGCGGCCCGGGGATCGGACCGCGCGGGAGATTCGCCGCCGCGGGGCGAATGGTTACCCCGCGCGCCGATGTCTCCACCGCC
>DAHWDR010000188.1:0-4501 GCA_027330745.1 Acetobacteraceae bacterium
TGGAAGAAATGGCTGTCGCCGTCGCCCAGGAAATACGGCCCGACGCGGCGGCTGACATCGCCACCCTCGGTCGGGTTTTCGATCTTGATGACCTCGGCGCCCATATCCGCAAGCTGCATCGAGCCGAACGGGCCGGCGCCATACTGCTCCACCGCGATCACGCGGACCCCGGCCAAGGGCAGGCTCATGCGGGGCTCCTCTCGACCAGCTGGCGGGCGATGATCAGGCGCTGCAATTCGTTCGTCCCCTCGCCGATCACCAGCAGCGGCGCGTCGCGATACAGGCGCTCCACCGGAAACTCGGTGGAATAGCCGTAGCCGCCATGGACGCGCATCGCTTCGGTGGCGTTCTCCAGCGCCGCCTCGGTGGCGAATAGTTTCGCCATCCCGGCTTCCATGTCGCAGCGGTCGCCGCGGTCGTACAGCTCCGCGGCGCGGCCGACCAGCAGCCGCGCCGCCTCGGTGCGCGTAGCCATGTCGGCGAGTTTCAGCGCGATCGCCTGATGCTCGGCGATCGGCTTGCCGAAGGTCCGGCGCAGCTGCGCGTAGCGCAGCGATTCGTCCAGCGCCGCCTGCGCGATCCCCACGCCGCGCGCGGCGACATTGATCCGCCCCAGTTCCAGACCCGAAAGCGCGTGTTTCAGCCCCAGCCCCGCCACACCGCCGATCAGCCGGTCGGCGGGCACGCGGTAGTCCTGGAACACTAGCTCGGCGCTGTCGATGCCCTTGTAACCCAGCTTCTCCAGCTTGCGGCTGACGGTGAAGCCGGGGCCTTTCTCGGCCAGCAGCAGGCTCATGCCGCGATGGCGCGGCTGCGCATCCGGATCGGTCTTCACCAACAGCGCAAAACAGGAACCGTGGATGCCGTTGCTGATCCAGGTCTTGGTGCCGTTGACGATATAGTGATCGCCCACCAACCGCGCGGTGGTGCGGATCGCCTGCAGGTCGGTGCCGCAATCGGGTTCGGTCAGCGCCAGCCCACCGCGAATTTCGCCGGTGGCAAAACGCGGCAGGAACGCGCGCTTCTGCGCCTCGGTCCCGTGCCGCTGCACCGCAGCGGCCATGATCAGATGCGAGTTGAAAATCCCGGTCAGCGACATCCATACGCGCGCGATTCGTTCCACGATCGCCGCATACGTGGCGCAAGGCAGGCCCAGGCCGCCGTAATCTGGATGGATGATCGCGCCGAACAGGCCCAGCGTCTGCATCTTCGCCACGATCTCGGCCGGCCAGGTGTCCGATTTCTCCAGCGCGTGGACATGCGCCACCACATCGCGCTTCAGGAATGCCTCGATACTGTCCAGGATCGCGCGATCGTCGTTCATGCCACGCCTCGCTGGTCCAGCACACGGCGCGCCTTGCCGGCCGAGCGTTCCACCTGCCCGGGCGGTTCGATCACGATCCGCACCGTCAAGCCGACTGTATCCTTGATGCGCTTGCTCACCGCGTGGGCGGCGGCTTCCAGACGTGCGGCGTCGGTGACCTGCGGCTGGTGTTCCACCTGCACCGTGACTTCGTCCATCCGTCCGGTGCGCGTCAGCACGATCAGATAATGTCCGGTCAGGACGGGGCTGGCGAGCAGCTGCTCCTCGATCTGCGTCGGGAACAGGTTCACGCCGCGCACGATCAGCATATCGTCGGACCGGCCGGTGACTTTCTCCATCCGCCGCATGCTGCGTGCCGTGCCGGGCAACAGCCGGGTCAGATCGCGGGTGCGGTAGCGGATGACCGGCATGCCTTCCTTGGTCAGCGTGGTGAACACCAGTTCGCCGAAGGCGCCGTCGGGCAGGACCTGGCCGGTTTCCGGATCGATCACCTCGGGATAGAAATGATCCTCCCAGATCGTCGGACCGTCCTTGGTTTCTACACATTCATTCGCCACACCGGGTCCCATGACCTCAGACAGACCGTAGATATCCACGGCGTCGATGCCGAATCCGGCCTCGATCTCGCGGCGCATCGCGTTGGTCCAGGGTTCGGCGCCGAACACGCCGACACGCAGTGACGTGGCGCGCGGGTCGATCCCCTGGCGGTGGAACTCATCCAGGATCGCGAGCATATAGCTGGGGGTAATGCTGATCACATCCGGACGAAAATCGGTGATCAGCCGCACCTGGCGTTCGGTCATTCCGCCCGAGACCGGGACCACGGTGCAGCCCAGGCGGTGCGCCCCGTCGTGCAGCCCAAGCCCGCCGGTGAACAGCCCATAGCCATAGGCGTTGTGGATCAGCATCCCCGCCCGCGCCCCGGCGGCATACAGGGAGCGCGCCACCAGATCCGCCCACACATCCAGATCCCGCACCGTATATCCCACCACCGTCGGCTGCCCGGTGGTGCCCGACGAGGCATGGATCCGCGCCAGCCCGGATCGCGGCACTGCGAACATCCCGAACGGGTAGTTGGCGCGCAGATCCTGCTTGGCGGTGAACGGGAATCGCGCGAGGTCCTCCAGGCGCCGGAAATCCTCCGGCGCCACCCCGGCGGCGTCGAACGCAGCGCGATAATGCGCCACATTGGCGTAGGCGTGGCGCAGGCTCCAGGCTAGGCGTTCGGTCTGCAACGCCGCGATCTCGTCGCGGCTGGCGGTTTCGATCGGATGCAGTCCGGGGTGTGTCATTCAGGCTTCCTCCGGCGCGAAGAAATGGCCGCCGCTCAAGCGGGAATGGCCGCGCAGTTCGGCCACCACGTCCCCGTCCGCGCCGGTGACGCGCACGTCGGTGATGCCGGAGCGGCCAGTGATGACCCGTTCCACCGCTTCGGCGCGCAGGGTTTCGCCGTGCCGCCCCGGCCGCAGAAAGGTGATCGCGCCCTGCTGCGCCACCGCGCGCGCGCCATGGGAGTTGCAGGCATAGGCGAAGGCAGAGTCCGCCAGGGTGAAGATGAACCCGCCATGGCAGATGCCGTGCCCGTTCACCATCGTTTCGGTCACCGTCATGGTCAGGACGGCGCGGCCGGGGCCGACGCTTTCCAGCGCGATCCCCAAACTGGCGCTGGCGCGATCGGCCGCACCCATCGCCTCGGCACAGGCGCGGGCGAGGGCGTCGGGATCGCGTGTCACGCGCCGCGGCCGGGGAACACGGCGGGGCGCTTCTCCAGGAAGGCGCACACACCCTCGGCGAAGTCCGCGCCACGGCCGGCTTCGCCCTGCAGGCGGGCTTCCAGGTCCAGCTGCGCGGCCAGGCTGTTGCCGGGCGAGGCGGCAAAGGCCTGCTTGGTCAGCGCGTAGGCGCGGGCAGGGCCGGCGGCGAGCTTCGCGCACAGCGCTTCGGATTCCGCGGCGAGGGCCGGGTCCTCCACCGCGCGCCAGATCAGGCCCCAGGCGGCGGCTTGCGCAGCAGGCAACGGCTCGGTCAGCAGGGCCAGGGCGCGGGCGCGGGCCTCGCCGATCAGGCGCGGGAGGAAGTAGCTGGCGCCCGAATCCGGCACCAGGCCGATGCGGGCGAAGGCGATCACGAAGCTGGCGGACTGCGCCGCCAGCACGATATCGCAGGCCAGCGCGAAGCTGGCCCCGGCGCCGGCCGCCACGCCGTTGACGGCGCACACCACCGGGATCGGCAGCGTGCGAAGCCGCGCGACCACGCGGTGGTGATAGGTGGCTGCGAGATGTTCCAGATCCGGCGGCCCGTCGGGACCGGGCAGCACCGCGGGGCCGAGTTCCTGCCCGGCGCAAAACCCGCGCCCGGCGCCGGTCAGCAGCAGCGCGCGGCAGGCGGGCGCGGCTTCGGCCTGATCGAGCGCGGCGAGCAGCGCGGTCAGCATCGCCGCGTTGACGGCGTTCAGCTTGTCGGGGCGATCGAGCGTGATCCGCCACCAGGTGTCGTGCCGGTCGATGCGGATCGGATCGGTCATGTGCGCTGCCTCCGCGCATAGTGTGCGCCGCCGGCCACGCGCGGTTCAAGGGTGCCGCCTGGGGTTGCGGGAGGGTCGATCCGTTCTCGCCGGCGAACGGCCTGATGGCGTTGTGCTGGTCTGAAGACAGGTGCGCGCACGCTTCGGCTGGGACGAGGGAAGCGCCGGGTGAATTGGCGATTCCGCTGCTAACTTGTCCGTTGCCACGTGCGGCCGGTCCTCTCCCGGGGGGCTGCGCGCACCGCGTCGCTGGTGAGGTGACTACGCTCGTTCACCCGGAGGGCGCTGTCGGGCGCAAAAATCTCTTGCGCGGATTAGGCTTATATTCTATATCCACCCGCAACCCCATGACCGCCATCCCCGCCCCGCTGCTTCCCCTGGTCGACCGCTTCACCAGCCTCGTCGGCTGGCTGGTGGAGCGCGTCGCCGGCCTGGGTGAACCAAAGGCGGGCGGCCCAGCGAGAAGCGTCCAAGCGGCGGCCAACCCGTTTGGGCACGACCAAACGGCCACCTCCCACCCGGTCCTGGACCTGCCCCGCGCCGGCCTCCTGCTCACCCGGCTGCGCGATGTCCTCGCCCGCTTCCGCGCCATCGCCGCCACCCCGGTCCCGCCCGCGAAGCCCCCCGCCAAGCCGCTCGGCCCGAAATTCGTC
>DAHWDR010000241.1:0-2188 GCA_027330745.1 Acetobacteraceae bacterium
TGCTGGCGCGCCAGGGCCTGGCGCAGCACCGCCAGCAGCTTCGCCTCATCGAACGGCTTCTGCAGGAAATCCACCGCGCCGGCCTTCATCGCCGCCACCGCCACCGGCACGTCGGCGTGACCCGTCATCACCACCACCGACACCGCCCGCCCCAGTTCGGCCAGCCGCCGCTGCAATCCCAGTCCGTCCAGCCCCGGCATCCGCACATCGGTCAGCACGCAGCCAGGTTCCAAATCCGCCTGCGCCAGCAGCGCTTCGGCCGAGTCGTGCGCGCGCACCGCGAACCCGGCCGCGTCCAGCAGCAACACCAGGGAATCCCGCACCGCCGCATCGTCATCGACCACATGCACCGTGCCGGGTACGGGATCATCCGTACGCAGGCTTGCGAATTTCGCCGCCTCCGCCGTCCCGCTAGATCCGGGGTCAGCAACGGACGCATCGGGCGAGGTTGAAAATGTTCGTGTCATCGCAGCTGATCGAGATCGGTCACGACACCCCCCATGCGGCGTTCCCCCCGCTGCATCCGCTTGCGGCGCTGGACGCAACCGCGGCGACGATCTGCTTCGACAAGGACCGCACCCTGTTCGCCGAAGGCGACCCGGCGACGTATTGCTACCGGATTCTGGGCGGCGCGGTGCGCATGGTCAAGCAGATGGAGGACGGGCGCCGCCAGGTGGTGGAATTCCTGCTGGCCGGCGATCTGTTCGCGATCAACGCGCCCGACCACCACAGCCTGACCGCCGAGACCGTCATCGCCACCACCGTGTGCCGCTACCGCCGCAGCGCCGTGGAAGCCCTGGCCGACCGCGATCCCGCAACCGCGCGCCGGCTGCGCGCGCTGGCGGTCGCGGAACTGGGCCAGGCGCGTGCCCGCCTGGTGCTGCTGGGCCGGCGCACCGCCAGCGAACGCCTGGCGCAGTTCCTGCTGGAGATGGAACGCCGCGCCCCGCGCGGCGGCGCCGGGCGGGTGGTGCTGCCGATGGGCCGGGCGGATATCGCCGACCATCTGGGCCTGACGCCGGAGACGGTGTGCCGCCTGCTGACCGGCCTGCGCCATGACGGCACGATCGGGACCGGCCGGGGCATCGACGGGGCCGAGGTGATGATCCTGGACCCGGACGCGCTGGCCGCGCTGGCGACCGCGCCGCGGCACTGACGGTTCCGCGGCAAACGTTCAGACATCCCCACCATGCCGCGTCGCCGACGCGCGTGCGTCCAAAGCGACCGCCGCGCCGCGCGCGCGCGGGCGCCAGCGCCCCAGGAACACGCCGCGGGTCTGCTCGTCCTCCAGCAGCTGCGCGCGCACCCGCAACAGGTCCTTGCGCGCGATCAGACCGACCAGCGCGCCGCTATCGGCGGCCACCACCGGCACCCGTCCGGTATCCTGCGCCACCATCCGCGCCACCACGATGCTCAGCGGCTCGTCCGGCCGGGCCAGCACCATTGGTCGCCCGCCCAGCGCGGCCGCAAGCGTCTGGTCGTGGCGTTCCGGATGCGCCAGCGCCTCCAGCACGTCAGCGCGGTGAGCCATCGCCACCGGCCAGTCGGCTGCATCGACCACCGGATAGGCCTTGTGATGCTCCGCGCCATCGGTGAACAGCGCCACTATCGCCCCCAGCGTCATGCTGGCGGGCAGCGTGTCCACGCGCCGCACCATCACATCGGCCGCGCGCGTCAGCTCGAACGGATCGACCGCGTATTCGCGCACGATGTGATGACCGCGGCGCGCGAGCTTCTCGGTCAGGATCGAGCGTTTGAGCAGCAGCACCGTGAACGCCATCGCCGCCCCGCAGGCCGCCAGCAGCGGCACCGACAACGAGGCATCGCCGGTGAGCTCGACCGCGAACATCATCGCCGTCAGCGGCGCGCGCATCGTACCCCCGAGCGTGGCCGCCATGCCGATCAGCGCCCAATCCCCGGCGCCGGCATGGGGCAGCACGCCGCCCGCGATCGCCCCCGCGCAGCCGCCCATGATCAGCAGCGGCGCCAGCACGCCGCCCGAGGTGCCGGAGCCAAGCGCGATCGCCCAGATCAGCGCCTTCACCACCAGCAGGGTTACGCTGCTCCAGCCGGTCATCTGCCCGTTCAGCAGCGCGTCGATATAGATGTAGCCCACGCCCAGCGCGCGCGGATCGATCAGCCCGCCGACCCCCACCGCCACGGCGCCCAGCATCGGCCACCACATCCA
>DAHWDR010000194.1:0-5755 GCA_027330745.1 Acetobacteraceae bacterium
GCCTGTGCGCTGGCCAATCTCGGCCTTGCCCTGCTGCTGGCGGTGGGCGGTCTCGCCTGGCCCGCCATGCCGGCGACCGCGCCGGTCAGCCTGGCGATGGTGCATCTGCTGACCATCGGCTGGCTCACCCTGCTGATGTTCGGCGCGCTGTTCCAATTCGTGCCGGTGATCACCAGCCGCAAATTGCCGAGTCAGACCTTGCCGCTGCTCACCCTGATCGGGCTCGAATGCGGCCTGGCGCTGATGGTTGGCGGGTTCTGCGCGCTCGGCCGCGTGACCTGGGCAGCGCCCCTGTTGCCGGTGGGCGGAGGGCTGGTGATCGCCGCGCTAGGGCTGGGCGCGGCCACCTTGCTGGTGCCGCTGGCGGCGAAACGGCCGGTGCCGCTCAGCGCGCGCTTCGTGCTGGCCGGGCTGGGGTTTCTGCTGCTGACGGTCTTGCTGGGTCTGAGCTTCGCGCTGGCATTGACGGTGCCCGCGCTGGGCCCGGCGCTGGCGCCGCTGCTGGGCGACGGCGTGGCCTATCACGCGCTGGGCGGGATCGGCGGCTGGTTCACCCTGACGGCGATCGGCGTCTCCTATGAATTGCTGCCGATGTTCATGCTGGCCCCGCATGAGCGGGGCGCGCTCGGCGCCGCGGTGCTGTGGACCGGAGCGGGCGGGTTCCTGGTTGCGTTCGGGGCCGGCCTGGCCACGACGGTCTGGCCCGCCGGCTGGATCGCGACGGCCGAACCGGCCGGGCGCCTCGCCATCCTGATCGCGCTCGGCCTCTATCTCGCGGATGTGACACGGCTCTATCGCAGCCGGCGGCGGCAGATCGAGCTGCACAACCGCGCGGCGATCGGCGCCTTCGTGGCATTGGGCCTCGCGATGCTGCTCGCCGCCGGCGCGGTCGCCACCGATCGACTGGCGGCGCTGGCGCCGAGCCTCGTGCTGCTGCTGCTGCTCGGCTGGCTGAGCGGTCTCGGGCTGACCCAGCTCTACAAGATTGTCGCGTTCCTGTCGTGGCTGTCGCGCTATGGCGGCCGGCTCGGGCGCGGCCCCGTGCCGCGCGTGCAGGACCTCGTGCACGAGCCGGGTGCGACCGGTTTCTTCGTGCTCTATTTCGCTTCGATCGCGCTCGCCGCCGGCGCTGCCGCGTTCGGCCTCGCCGGCGTGGTGCGCGCCGCGCTGGCCGGCGCCCTGCTCGCGGTGCTGCTGCTGGCGCGGGAATACGCCCGCGCCTGGCGCGCGGTCTATGTGCGTGCCGCTCCCGCGGCTGCCGCAAGTTCTCCCACCATTCCTGGTCCGGAAGGAGTCCGTCGATGACCGAAGCCGCACCCCTCACGCTCGACGTGCGCCCCGATCTGCGCGCCGGCGGCGAGCCGTTCCCGCGCATCATGCAGGCGATCGCAAGCCTCGCGCCCGGCCAGGCGTTCCGCCTGCTGGCGACCTTCGAGCCGGTTCCGCTCTACGCCGTGCTCGGCCGCAAGGGCTTCGCGCATCGCGCGACGCGCCACGGCACGGAAGACTGGGAGATCCTGTTCTCCCCCGATCATGCCGCGGCCACCGCCCCGCAACCGCCCCGCGCGGCGCCGGGCAGCCACGACGGCCCCGCCGCCGGCTGGCCGGCACCGAAACAGAGCCTTGACAACCGCGACCTGCAACCGCCCGAACCGATGGTGCGCATTCTCTCGGCGCTGGAACAGCTGGCGCCGGGCGAGGTGATCGAGGCGTGGAACGATCGCGAGCCGCTGCTGCTTTACCCCGAACTGGAAGCGCGCGGCGCGGCGATCCAGGTGAGCCGCGAGGCCTCCGGGGTGCGGCTCCTGATCCGGCGCGGGAGCTGAGCCGATGGACGAGGCCGCCCCGCCGCTCACCGAAACCACCCTGCGCGATGCACTGCGCGACGTGCTCGATCCCGAGCTTGGCTACAATATCGTCGATCTCGGCCTGGTGTACGGCATCGGGATCGAGGGCGGGCTCGTCGATGTGGCGATGACGATGACCACGCCCGGCTGCCCGGCGCAGGACTACATCGTGGGCGGCGTGGAGCGCCGCCTGGCGGACGAGCCCGGCGTGACCGGCGTGTTCGTCACCGTGGTGTGGACCCCGGAATGGTCGCCACGACGGATGTCGCCGGACGCGAAGGCGCATTTCCGTATCCGCGAGGATCAGGAATGACCGCGACCGATGCCGCCACGGATGACATCGGCGACCTCAACCGCTTGCTGGTCGTGGCGCTGCTGGCGCTCGCTCGCGCCGGGGCCGCCGAGGAAGCCTGCCGGATCGCCGCGCGCGGCTGGTCCCTGCTGCGCCATCGCCATGCGCGGGAAGCCGAACGACTGACCGCGGCGCTGCACACCCTGGCCCGCGAGGCCAGGTTCGATTCCCCGAACCGAGGAGAGACAGACCATGAGTGACACCCGCCTTCTGGACGTGCGCGCGCTGGTGCCTGCGGAGCGGCACCGGCGTATTTTCGCCACCTACGAGGCACTGGCGGTCGGCACAAAATTCGAACTGGTGAATGATCATGATCCGAAGCCCCTCTACTACCAGTTCGACGCCGAGCATCACGGCGACTTCTCCTGGCGGTATCTGGAGCAGGGGCCCGAGGTCTGGCGCGTGGAGATCGGTCGCCCGGCCGGAAAGCCTGTCGCTGCGCGATAGCGCATCGTCTCCGGGCAACCCGCGTTCCGGGGGGGCGCCGGCCGCCCCGGGAGGGGCTGGTGGCGACCGCGCCTCGCGCAGTGCGGAAGCGGAACCGGGCGATGACGGAGGTTCCTCCAATGCCCGGCGAATGCGAGGCACCCGCGCGAGACGCGCCCGCCCCATCATCGGCCGGCTTGCCGCAGAGAGGATGTAGGTCATGCACGAACAGACGGTCCTGGCGGAGATCATTTCCGCCATCGAGGGAATCCTTGCCGATAATTTGGATCGGATCGAACTGGAGCGGGTCGCGATCGGCTTGTTCTTCACCGGAGTGAAGCTGAGCACAGGCGCGGCCGGTGCCTGCGCTACGCCGCTGCGATCGATACCGGAAGCGGTCTGCTGCCCGAGTTCGGCCCTCGCCATGCCGTTTCCCGGCAAGCTGCGCGGCCGGCCGGTTCGCGACCTGCTCCGGGAGACGCGGGCCGCCGGCGGCATCCGTCGCGCGGTTGGCGTTGCGACCATGAACGCGCTGGCCGACATGTGCTGGGAGCGGCGCATGCCGGACGACGTGGAGCTTCATGCCGGTATCGATGCGTACGACGCGGCTGCCATCCGGCCGGGAGAACAGGTGGTCGTTGTCGGCGCCTTCGTCCCGTTCCTGAAGTCTCTGAAGCAGGCAAGACAGAAATTCACCGTGCTGGAAATGGATCCGGCGACACTGAAGCCGGATGAGCTGCCCTATTTCCGCCCGGCGGATCAGGCCGGCGCGGTGCTGCCCACCGCCGATGTCGTGCTGATCACGGGAACCACTCTGCTGAATGACACGCTGGAGCATCTGCTTGCGCTGTGCCGACCCAGCACCCGGGTGGTTGTCGTCGGCCCGACGGTCGGCCTGCTGCCCGACGCGTTCTTGCGCCGCGGCGTTGACGTGCTGGGAGGCATACGGGTCACCGCACCGGATGCGTTTCTCGACGTGCTAGCCGAAGGCGGGTCCGGCTACGATTTCTTCGGCCGTTCGGCAGAGAAGGTGGTGCTGATGCGACCAGCGAAGTCCGCTGTGCTGGACGCAGCCTAGCTTGGATGCGTTCGGGTGGCCGAGCGCTGGTCGCTCGCGTCAGGCCGGGCTGCGGCGCGCGCAAGCCGAACCCAGGCCTCACTGCGGGCGTGGGAGAAGTTTGCGCAATTCCCATAACAGCCCGGCGACGGCCAGGGTCCAGGCGGCCAGCGCGCACGCGAATGCGACCGGCGGCAACGGGTCCAGGAACGGCAGGTCAAGCGCCGTCGCCATCTCCCGCGTCGCCACGGTGTACATTCCCAGCGGGAACACCGCCCCCCAGTACAGCGGGTCGTAGCGCAGCGGAAATCGCTGGAACCCATGCCGCCAGACGCCGAGCACCAGCAGCATCGGGATCCACCACGTCCCGGTGGCCCAGTAGAACACGGTGAATCCCTTGAGGAACGGCAGCAGGGAGGCGAGGAACGGCGCGTCCGGCGTGTTCTCCACCAGCCGCGCGCCGGCCAGGGTGGAGATCGCCATGGCCCCCATGTTGATCCAGTAGGGCGGGCTCAGGTCGCTCGGCGAGAATGCGAAGAAGCTGTAACGGTAGAAGATCAGCGAGATGATCCAGATATAGAACATCCCGCCCCACAACCACATCGACAGCGCGAAGAAATTGAGCTCCAGCCGGTGCGGCTGCGGCCAGTGTCGCGCGATCAGCGCCGCCAGCACTGCGATCGACTGCGTTGCCACCACGGCGATCAGCCAGGCCCCGGTGAGTCCCTCTTCCAGTGGCGGCTTGTGGCGCTTGACCGTGAAGGCGGCGAAAATCGTGTAGGTGAGGCCAATCCACAGCGCGACGCCAAGCGCCAGGAAGACGGTCGCGAGCGCCACGCTGTGCGTCGTCAGCAGGATCTGGGTGCCGAGGATGCACGACCCAGCGACCGCGGTGAAGAAGCCGGGCCCCAGCCGGTGGTCAGTCATGTCGGCAAAAAACAGTCGCGGGTAGCGGATCGCGCGCAGCACGGTCAGCCCCGTCAGCACCGCGTAGGCGACGAGATTGAAGGCGAACAGCCCGGCCGCCAGGACGGAAAGCTGAAAATCATGGGCCGCGATCGAGACGATTCCGGTCGCCATCACCAGCGCGAAATAGGCGGGGGGAAGATGTTTCACGGTACGCCCCGTCACGGCGTATCGGGGCAGCGGACCCGCGGCCGGGTGAGCGGTCCGAAATACAGCACCACGAACAGCCCGAACGCGCCGCTCCAGGCGGCCCCGGCGAGCATGAGCAACAGAAGCGTGTCGCCCCCGGCCAATGGTGCCGCAACCCGAAGCAGCGCCGCGAGACCGACCAGAACATAGGCCGCGCAGGTCCCCGGCCCAGCGTGCAGCGCCCGGTCGGTATGGCCCAGGGTGGCGCGAGTCATCACCGCCAGGATCATGGTGCCGATCGCCCCGATCGTCAGCCCATGCACCGCGTCGGCTGGTGCCAGCCACCCGGTCAGCCCGGCAATCCCGAGCAGCAGGAACCCACCCGCCAGCCAGGCGTAGCCCACATGCAGGACCAGCAGCAGCGGCTCCCGCCAGGTACGCCAGCCCTGCCAGCGTGCGAGGCGGCCGAGCAGCAGCAAGCCGGCGGCAAGCGCGGCCCAGGAGCTTGCAGCCGCGCCCGGCGCCACGACCCAGGCCAACAGCGCAAGCGCGACAGCGCCGAGCGCCACGCGATCCACCGTCCCGAACGGCGCCGGCATCCGGCCAGCCCGATCCACGCGCGCCAGCCAGTTGCGGGTGAAGCTCGGGATCAACCGTCCGCCCATCATGCTGATCAGCAGCAGCGGTACCGCCACGCCCGCCCGATTCCCACCCTGCGGGGACGAAACAAACCCGAGCACCTTGAATTCCGCTTCGACGCAGTTTCGCGCGATCGCCGATCCCATGATGCCGAGGCCGATGGCGCCGAGCGACAGGCCGGTCTCCTGCCTCGTGCGTACCGGCCCGCTCACGCCATCCACCGCACGATGCCGGCGACGCCATCGACCGCGACGTTGGCCCCGTCGGGAATCCGCCGTGTCGCATCGAGCACGCCGAGCACCATCGGCACCCCGCGCTCGCGCGCCAACGAAGCAAGGT
>DAHWDR010000198.1:0-23889 GCA_027330745.1 Acetobacteraceae bacterium
TGATGCAGCAGCGGCAGGCCGAAGGCGGCGGTTTTGCCGGACCCGGTCTGGGCGACGCCGAGCAGGTCCCGCCCGGCGAGCAGGGCGGGGATGGCCTGGGTCTGGATCGGGGTGGGGGTGGCGAAGCCGAGCGCATCAAGCGCACGCAGCTGAACGGCGCCGAGGCCGAGCGCGGCGAAAGAAGAAGACGTCACGATAAGGCAATGCTCCAGCGCCCGCGCGGCAAGGCCGGTCGGTGCGCCCGATATGGTGCGCCGCCCCGCGCGACATTGGGGCGACCAAAGGGATGAAAACAACCCGGGCAGGACCGGCCGGAGATCCGGGGCCCATCGCGCGATCACGGGTCGCGGCCGGGATATGGACCGGACGGGGATGGGATGCAAGGGCCGCGCGGGGGGCGGGCGCCCTCTGTGCTACCCGCCTGAGCGGGCGGCCGGCGCGTGCCCGTGGGGCGATCCCTGAGAAACCTTCCGGCAAGCGACACACAGCGAATCACGAACGCTTCAGATTTCTGGGTCGATACATCGCCAAAACAGCGGCCAGGTTTGCGGCGCAACCCGATCAATGCGGGGTGGCTTCGCTGCTCCAATCGGCGATATCCAGGCGCTCCACCATGCCGAAGGCGCGATCGTTCGTCACCAGAATGGCCGGTCGGTCGAGCGCGTGCGCGGCGATCAGCAGGTCCAACGGCGCAAGGACCTTGCCCGCGCGCTCCAATTCGGCGCGCATTGTGCCGTAGCGCGCCGCGGTGGCGGTTTCCCAGGGCAGCACCTCCACACGGCGCAGGAATTCACGCACCGCGGCGTGCAGGCGCTGCGCCGCCGGACGCCGCGCCAGCCCGAACAGCAATTCCCCCTCGGTGATGGCGGAGATCGAGAGCGCGGCCATCGGGGCGGCGACGACGTGGCGGGTGACCGCCGGGTGCTGGCGGAGCAGCAGGCTGACGATGTTGGTGTCAAGCATGTACCGGGTCACTCCCGCCACCCTGCGAAAGGATCGCGGTCGTGGCGTCCCTGCCCGCGGTCCCGCGGATCGAGGAAATCGGCGGGGACCGCGCCGTCCTTGAGCGCGGCGAGGAAGCCGTTCCAGTCCGCCGGGCGCCGCGACAGGATCACGTCCCCGGTTGCGGGATCCTGACGGATGAAGACCTCCGTGCCATCGAAACGATAGGCGGCGGGCAGGCGCACCGCCTGGCTGCGGCCATTGGTGAAGAGCTTCGCGGTGCGGGTCATGGGGTGCTTCAGGGAGAATAGACTATGATATATACCATCGGGGAGCCCGATCAAGATATATATCGTGGTGCGGGTGGGGCAGAGCACGCTGGGTGAGCGAAACGCCGATCCCGGCCCGCCGCCGGGTGCAGGCGGCGTTCATGCCGGCGAGGAAGGCGGACCAACGCGAGGGCGCTTGACGATGCGGCGCCGTCGCCATATCTACTTTGTCGATACAGGAGGATTGCTTGCGCGGGTCGGTGCGGAAATGGGGCAACAGCGCGTCGGTGCGCATTCCGGCATCGGTGATGGCCGCGGCGCAACTGCGGCTTGATCAGGCGGTGGAAATCCGTGCCGAACATGGCTGCATCGTGATCGAACCCGCCCCGATCGAGGCTTGCCGGCTCGATGCGCTGCTGGCCGGCATCACGGCGGAGAACCTGCATGGGGAAATCGGCTTCGGCGGACCGGCGGGGAACGAAGTGCTGTAATGGCCGTGCAACCGCCTTCCGGACGCAGCTATGTGCCGGATGCGGGCGATATCGTCTGGCTCGCGTTCAACCCCCAGGCCGGCCACGAGCAGGCGGGGCATCGGCCGGCGGTGGTGCTCAGCCCGGCGGCATATAGCGGACGAACCGGATTGCTGGTCTGCTGCCCGACGACGACCCGGATCAAGGGCTATCCGTTCGAGGTGCCCCTGGCGGGAGAGCCGGCCAGCGTTGCGTTGGCCGATCAGATCAAGAGCCTGGATTGGTGGGCCCGCCGCGCGCTGCGGAAGGGGGCGGTGACCGCGGCCGAACTGGCCGCGATCCGGACCCGGGCGATTGCGCTGATCGGCGGGGTGTGACGGGCGCCGAGGTCGCGCGCCGCGTAGACACCGGACCGGATCTTCTCCGGACCGGCTTGCGGCCGGGCGGTGACGATCTTCTTCGTCGTCAGCTTCTACCTGAGCCGGTCATGACGGAGACGCCGGGCCGGCACGCATGGGCGAAAGTCGCGTTCTCGGCGGGTTGGACTTACCCCGCCATACGCGGCGCGCCGGAGGCGAAATACGCCTCCACCGCCGCACGCATGGCGGAGGCCACGGCGAAGCGATGCGCGGGCTGGCGCAGCGCCTGCTCGTCGCGCAGGTTGGACATGAAGCCCATCTCCACCAGCACGCTGGGGATGCGCGCCGATTGCAGCACCACGAAGCCGGCATGGCGTTCCGGGTTGGTCAGCATCGGCGTGATATGCGCCAGGCTGCCGGCCATCCGGTTGGCCACGGCGCCGGACAGCGTGCGCGTCTCGCGCTGCATCAGGCTGGCCAGGATCCGCGCCACCTGCGGCGGCAGGCCGCGATAGGCCGCGGTCACGCTGTGGTCGGCGGCGTTCTCGCTGGCCGCGATCGCCGCGGCTTGCGGGTCCGAGGCGCGGGAAGCGAAGGTATAGACGCTGGCCCCGCGCACGGCGCGGTTGTCCGGCAGCGCGTCGGCGTGCATCGACACGAACAGCGACGCCCCGGCGCGCTGCGCCAGCTCCACGCGCTGTTCCAGCGGGATGAACACGTCGCGCGCCCGCGTCATCGCCACGCGGTAACGGCCGGAGCCGACCAGCAGCCGTTGCAGGTCGAGCGCGGCATCCAGGGCGACGTGTTTCTCGTAGGTCCCGGTGATGCCGATCGCGCCCGGGTCGCGTCCGCCATGCCCGGGGTCCAGCATCACCAGCGGGGGAAGCGAGCGGCCCGAAGGCGCGCGCCAGGCGGGCGGGAGGAACGGAATACGCCGCGCCGCCGCGGCCGCCGGCAACAGGAAGCTGCCGGTGATCCC
Organism: Acetobacteraceae bacterium; assembly: GCA_027330745.1. Classification (GTDB taxonomy): domain Bacteria; phylum Pseudomonadota; class Alphaproteobacteria; order Acetobacterales; family Acetobacteraceae; genus JAJZVS01. The sequence continues at coordinate 3,020 of DAHWDR010000198.1, forward strand.
CAAATTGGCGATCCCCAATCCGGTGCCGATTCGGGCCAGCAGCACCCGGCGTGCGAAAACGGGAGGTTGAACCATCGGCCGGGAGGTTAATCCATCACGGCGGGAAACGCAGCTTAAAGATTGAAAACGAACGGGTCCGGCATACCCCCTTCCCGCATCCTCCCGCCGCCCGCTAGCTTGCACCGGCCCCGGGTCCAGGAATCGCCATGCTCCGCGTCATCGATCTCTCCACCCCGATCCTGCCCGACCATTTCCGCTGGAAGCCGAAGCAGCATCTGCACCGCACCCATGCCGAGGGGCACGCGCAGGTCACCTGGTTGTCCACCAGCGTCCACGCCTTCACCCATATGGACGCGCCGCGGCATTTCGATCCCCACGGACCCACCACCGACGCCGTGCCCCTGGCAACCACGATCGGCCCGGCCGCAATCGTGGACGTGACCGCTGCCGGCGCGAACGCGCCGATCTCGGGGGCGCTGATGGCGGCCGCCGCCGCGCATGTCCGCCCCGGCGACATCGTGCTGGTCCGCGCCGCCTGGGACCAGGTGGAACGGATCGATACGCCCGCTTTCTGGGCCACCGCGCCCTGGATGACGGTGGAGGCCGCTGATATTCTGCACGCTCGCGGCGCCCGCGCCGTTGGGTTCGATTTCCCGCAGGATCGCTGCATCCGCAACGCCATGATCGGCCTGCCGGACGCCCCGGCCGAGGAGTACGTGACCCATCAGCGCCTGCTGCTGCGCGGCGTGATCTTGATCGAATACCTGGCGCATCTGACCGAGATCCCCGGCCCGCGCAGCTTCGTGGTCTGCGCGCCGCTGAGCCTGATCGGCGCGGATGGCGCGCCGGCGCGGGTGGTGGCGCTGGACGGGATCGGGGTGTAGCGCGCGGATGCGGCACAGCTCGGGTTCGGCGTGGCGCTACGCGGGGTGCTTCGTGCTCGCCGCGGCGGTGGAGATGATCGCCTCGGCGCGTGGCCTGCCGCATGTCTGGCGCGGCGGGCTGACCGATCCGGACAGCTACATGCGGCTGGTGCGGATCACGCAAGGTTTGAAAGCCGGGCATCTGGTCAATGTCGTGCAACGCGACGATTCCGGCGCGCCGCTGGTGATCGAATGGTCGCGCCTGTTCGACGCGGCGATCGTCATGCTGGCCGCGCCGCTGGCGCCGTTCCTGGGCTGGTCCGCGGCGCTGCGCTGGGCGGGCGTGGCGACCGCGCCGCTGGCCGCCGGCGCACTGGGCGCGGGACTGGCTTTCGCCGCGGCGCCGCTGGCCGATGCCGTGTTCCTCTGGCTGCCGCCGCTGATCGCCCCACTCCTGGGCGGGATCCACGGCTTCGAGCCGCTCGGGGTGATCCATTACCATATCATCATGGTCGCGGCGGTCGCGATCGCCACCGGCTGGGCGCTGCGCGCCGGGGGGAGTTCCACGGGGGTGGGTTCCACGGGGGCAGGTTCCGTTGGGGCGGGCGTGGCGATGGGGATCGCGGGCGGGATCGCGATCTGGATTATGCCGGAGACGATGCCCTGGGTGCTGCTCGGCTTCGTCGGTCTCGGCTGGACCTGGATGTTCCGCCCCCTCGGGCGCGCGGTGGCGGCGGCGGGACTGGCGTTTTTTGCCACATTGGCCGGGGCACTGTGGCTGGACCCGCCGCATGGCGGGGTGCTGGTCGTGGAGATTGACCGGCTGTCGGTGGTCTATGTCGGCCTCGGGGCTGCGGTCGCGGCGACGGGGCTGTGGCTGGCGTGGCTGGATCGGCGGGTGCTGGACCCAACGCGACGGGCCATCGGGGGCGCGGCCGGGGCGGTGGTGGGTTTCCTCGCCTGGCTGGCCGCCTATCCCACGGTGGCGCTGGGGCCGTATGCGCTGCTGCCGGCGGTGCAGCGGCGGCTGTTCTTCAATCAGATGCTGGAGACCCAGCCGGCCCACGGGATGGAGCAAGTGGCGGTGCTGCTGGGGCCGGGGCTGTTCGGCCTCGGCGTGACGCTGGCCGGCGTGTGGCTGATGCGGCGCCGGAGGCTGGCATGCGGGATCTGGGTGATCGCGACGGCCGGCGCGTTGCTGGCGGCGGGGCTGACCGCCCGGTTCATCATCTTCATGGTGTTCCCGGCCGCGATCGCCGCCGGGCTGCTGCCGGTGGCGCTGGCCGCCGTGTCGCGCCATTTCGCCGACCGGCCGCAACGCGCCAGCCTGGCGCGGATCGGCTTGGTGGCGGCGCTGCTGGTGGTTCCCTATGCGGTGGCGATCGGAGCCGCGGCGGCGGATGGCAAGCTGCATTCGCCCGCCAAACCCAAGGCCGCGTCCTGCGCGCTGCGCCATATTGCGCCGCTGTTGCGGCCGGCGGCCGGCCAGGTGGTGCTCAGCGGCTACGATGCGGTCCCGGAATTGCTGTATCGCACCCGGATCATCGCCGTCGGCTCGCTGTATCAGCACGGGGTGGCGGCCTATCTGCGCGCGCGGGCGGCGTGGCGCGCGCCCGCGACCGGACCCGGACCATCGGCCGCGCTGCTGGCCACCGGCGCGCGGTTCGTGCTGTTCTGCCCGGACAAATCGGGGGACGCGATCGCCGCCACCGCGCCGGCCGATGCGCTGTGGCCGCGGTTGCGCGCGGGTCATCCGCCGGCCTGGTTGCAGCCGGCGGGGGCGCAGACCGCAACCGGATGGCGGCTGTATCGGGTCGTGACGGCGCCGGGTCTCGAACCCACGGCGCCGGCGCGATAGGGTTGCGGCAGGCGGCAGAAGGAGCCGAACGATGCTGGACGTCACCACCTTGCTTCCCGGCGCCCGGCTGCGCATTGCCGGCGGGCTGATTGCCGAGGTCGTGGAGAATCTGGGCAACGGCGAATGGCTGCGCGTGCGGATCGTGGCCCCCTCGCCCGCGGCCGACACCGAGCTGTGCCATGCCACCGACATCGTGGAAGCGCTGTAGCCGATGCTGCGGATCGGCTTCCTGCCCAGCGATTTCCACCCGATGCTGCTGATCCTGGGCGAGGCGGAGGATTTCCGCAGCCTGGCCGCCGTGCTGCGTCGGTTCGCCGCCGATCGCACGCCGGTGGCGCTGCACGCGCTCCCCGGGACCGTGGCCGCGGTCGCGCTGACCCTGGAACCGTCCGCCGTCGCGGGACTGGCGCGGCGGACGGCGGCGGAGTTCGCCTGGCGCCTGGACGCGGCCACGGCGTCCGATTTCGCCGGCCGTGCCGCCGCGCTGGCGGTTTCCTCGCTGCGCGCCGGCGCCGATTTCCTGACCTGCGGCGGGGCCGACGAAATCCCGGTCAAACTGTCGCGCGGTGAATACACCGACGATTTCCTTCTTCCGCCTTGCCCGCCGGACCCGGTGGGGGCAGAACCGCCTTCAGAGTAATCGCGGGCCGAGCCCGCTTCGGACGGGAGGCGTGAATGGATGTTGTCGCGGCTGGCGGCCTGACGGTTGCGCGTGTTCTGCACGATTTCATCAATGACGAGGCGCTTCCCGGCACCGGGATCGATCCGACGCATTTCTGGGCCGAGCTGGCCGGGCTGGTACGCGAATTCGGTCTCCGGGTCCGCGCCGCGCTGGCCCGACGCGACGCGCTGCAAGCCGAGATCGACGCCTGGCACAAGGCCAACCCGGCCCGCCCGATCGACGCCGCGGCCTATCAGGCCTTCCTCCGCCGGATCGGTTATCTGGTGGCGGAACCGGCCGATTTTGCCATCTCCACCACCGGCATCGACCCCGAAATCGCCACCATCGCCGGCCCGCAGCTGGTGGTGCCGGTCACCAACGCCCGTTACGCGCTGAACGCGGCCAATGCCCGCTGGGGCAGCTTGTACGATGCGCTGTACGGCACCGACGCGATCGCCGAAGATGGCGGCGCCACCCGCGCCGGCGGCTATAATCCGGTGCGTGGCGCCCGCGTGATCGCGCATGGGCGCGCCGTCCTGGATCAAGCCGCCCCGCTGGCCGCCGGCAGCCATGCCGACGCCGCGGCCTATCTGGTCACCGACGGCAGGCTGTCGGTGCGCCTTGGCAATGGGACCGTCACCGGCCTCGCGCATCCCGAGGGTTTCGCCGGCTACACCGGGGACGCGGCCGCGCCGAAAACCATCCTGCTGGGCCATCACGGGCTGCATCTGGAAATCGTGCTCGACCGCGCCCACCCGATCGGGCGAACGGATGCGGCCGGCGTCGCCGATGTGGTGCTGGAATCCGCCGTCACCACCATCCAGGATCTGGAGGACTCGATCTCGGCCGTGGACGCCGCCGACAAGGTGCTGGCCTATCGCAACTGGCTGGGGCTGATGGCCGGCACGCTCGCCGACACGTTCGACAAGGGCGGGCGGTCGATGACGCGAAGGCTCAATCCGGACCGCGTCTATACCGCGCCGGGCGGCGGGACCGTCACGCTGCCGGGACGCAGCCTGATGCTGATCCGTAACGTCGGCCACCACATGTTCACCGATGCCGCGCGCACCCCGGACGGGGCGGAAATCCCGGAAGGCGTGCTGGACGCCGCCGTCACCACGCTGATCGCGCTGCATGATCTGCGCGGCGCCGGACCGGTACGCAACAGCCGCGCCGGCTCGGTCTATATCGTCAAGCCGAAGATGCACGGCCCGGACGAAGTGGCGCTGACCGACGCGCTGTTCGCCTCGGTCGAGGCGATGCTGGGCCTCCCGCGCGGCACCGTGAAGCTTGGCATCATGGACGAGGAACGGCGGACTTCGGCCAATCTGAAGGCCTGTATCCATGCCGCGCAAGGACGGCTTGCGTTCATCAACACCGGGTTCCTGGATCGCACCGGCGACGAAATCCACACCTCGATGGAAGCCGGGGCGATGGTGCGCAAGAACGATATGCGCGCCACCGCCTGGATCAAGGCGTACGAAGACCAGAACGTCGATATCGGCCTGGCCTGCGGCCTGCCGGGCAAGGCGCAGATCGGCAAGGGCATGTGGGCGATCCCGGACCGGATGGCCGACATGCTGGCGCAGAAGATCGGCCACCCGCAGGCCGGCGCGAACACCGCCTGGGTGCCCTCGCCCACCGCGGCCACGTTGCATGCGCTGCATTATCACGCGGTCGATGTCGCCGCCCGCCAGACCGAATTACGGGCGCGGGCGCGGGCGAAGCTGGCCGCGCTGCTGACGATCCCGGTGGCCGATCGGCCGAACTGGTCGGAGGCAGATATCCAGCAGGAGCTGGATAACAACTGCCAGAGCATCCTGGGCTACGTGGTGCGCTGGATCGACCAGGGCGTAGGCTGCTCGAAGGTCCCGGACATCCACGATGTCGGGTTGATGGAGGATCGCGCCACCTTGCGCATCTCCTCTCAGCACGTTGCCAATTGGCTGCGCCACGGCATCACCACCGAAGCGCAAGTGAGCGCGACCTTGCAACGCATGGCGGCGGTGGTCGATCGGCAGAACGCGGCCGACCCGGCCTATCGCCCGATGGCGCCCGGGTTCGACGGCCCGGCGTTCCACGCCGCCTGCGACCTGATCTTCCACGGCGGGACGCAACCCAACGGCTATACCGAGTTCATCCTTCATGCCCGGCGGCGGGAGGCAAAAGCGGCCGGCTGACGCCGCTCTGACGCCCCTCTGGCGGCCTTGGGTCACGCTGCAATCGGCGCCGACCAGCCGCGCGGCAGCGCCCCGGCGCGCCACCAGGCCGACACGACCTGAAGCTCCCAGTGTCGCTCCGCGCCGGCAAACCCGCCGCCGCCGTTGCGCACCGCGACCGGACCGGCCAGATGCAGCACGCCGCCGGTTGCGAAATCCGGAATCAGCAATGCGGCGCGCGGATTGACCAGGAAATTGCCCAGCGTGTTGAAATAGCGGTTGCCCGGATAGTCCGGTACCGTCAGCCGATCGCCGTCGAGCCGCAGGAACCCGGGCTGCCCGCCGCGGTGCGAGATATCCACCGCTCCGTCCGGGTCCGGCGCCACCGCGGAGGCCACGAACATCGTGTCCGCCCGCCCGACCAACGCGCGCGCCGCCAGGTCCAGCGCATCCAGGACCTCGGCCGGCCCCGGCACGTCCTCGGCCCCGGCGTCCGCGGCCGGCTCGGCCGGCGGGTCGCGCCGGCGGATATACTGGTCGCAGTTTCCGAAGCTCTGCACCACGGCAAGCTCCACCCCGCCGGCATCCAGACCGGCCACCACCCCGTTCATCCGGTTGCGCCGGCGCGTCGCGAACACGATGCCCAGCACACCCACGCCCGCGCCCGGCCGCAGCACGGCGCCCGGTGGCGCGACTTCTGCCGGCGGTACGGCCAGACGCATCCGCCGCGCATCCGGCGTGGCGATGAAACCCGGCGGGCCGCGCAGGATCGTTGCCGCGGGCCAGCCGCGCGGATCGTTCATCGCCAGCGGCAGCAGCGCCAGTTCGGTGAAGAACTGCCGATGCTGGTCGGGCATGAAATCACGGATCGCGCGGACGCCGCGCACGTCCATCCGTTCGCGGACCCCGGCCAGGGTCTGCATTTCCTGTTCGCCGGGATGGAAGGGGCTGGGATCGGCCATCTGGACCTCGTTGGCGAGAGATGCGGGAACAGGGCGCATGTGGGCCTTGCCTGGGCCGGGGATAATCCTGATAGATGGCAAGGATGGATTCCGGAATATGGAATAATCGGATGGATCGGCTGGACGAACTCGCGATCCTGGTCGCGGTGCTGGACGCGGGCAGCCTGCAAGGGGCGGCGCGGCGGCTGCGACGCTCCCCACCCGCCGTGACCCGCGGGCTGGCGGCGCTGGAACGCCGGGTCGGCGCGCGGCTGTTTCAGCGCAGCACCCGCCGGCTGGCGCCCACCGCCGCCGGATTGGCGCTGGCCGGGCAAGCGCGCGCGCTGCTCGACGGGTTCCAGGCACTGCTGCAAGACGGCGGCGCGGCGGCGGAAACCGTCGCCGGCATGTTGCGCGTCACCGCCCCGGTGGTGTTCGGCCGGCTCCATGTTCTGCCGGTCCTGGCGTCGTTCCTGGCGGGCCACGCCGCGCTGCGCGCCGAGCTGCTGCTGTCCGACCGGCCGCAGGACCTGATCGCCGAAGGCCTGGACGTGGCGCTGCGCATCGGCCCGATGCCGGACTCGGGGCTGGTCGCGCGCCGGCTGGGTCAGGTGCGGCGGGTGCTGGTCGCCAGCCCGGGCTATCTGGCGGCACACGGCACGCCGGGCACGCCGTCCGACCTGGCCGGCCATGCGCTGATCTACACCGCCGCGCGTCCCGGCCCCGTCACCTGGCGCCTGCGTCATGGCGGACGCGAGCGCAGTCTGCGCCTCACGCCCCGTCTCTGGGTGAACGAAGTCGAGGCCGCGCTGGACGCGGCGCGGCAGAACCACGGCATCGCCAGCGCACTTTCATATCAGGTGGCCGAGGATTTGGCGGGGGGCCGATTGGTGCGGCTGTTGCGCGCGGCCGAATCGGCGCCCCTGCCGGTCCGGCTGGTCTGGCCGGGCGGGGCCACCGCCGCGGCCCGCGTGCGTCGCTTCGTCGATCACGCCACCGAGACGCTGGCGCAACTTGACGTGCTGCGAGAGACATGAGCCGCTCCGGCCGTTGTAGGCATTCCGTATCGCCTTACCCGCGATACTGCGGCTGATATCCGGAGACCCCGCATGACCCCCCCCGCATGACCCCCCCCGCATGACCACCGTCGCCATCGCCGGGCTGGGCGCCATCGGCCTGCCGCTTGCCCGCGCGCTGGACGCGGGCGCGATCCCGGGGATGCGCCTGGTCGCGGTCGCCGCCGGCGATCCGGCCCGCGCCGCCGCCCGCGTCGCCGGCTTCGCCACCCCACCCGAAGTGGTCCCCGCCGGACGCCTGGGCGAACTGGCCGATATCGTCGTGGAAGCCGCTCCGGCCGAGGTCTTCGCCTCGATCGCCGAACCCGCCATCGCCGCCGGCCGCATCCTGGTGGTCGCCACCGCCGGGGCCTTGTTGCTGCACATGGAACTGGCCCGCCGCGCCGCCGCCACCGGCGGGCGCGTGGTCGTGCCCACCGGCGCGCTGCTGGGCCTGGACGCGGTGCGCGCCGCTGCCGAGGGCCCGGTGGACAGCATCACCCTGGAAACCCGCAAGCCGCCGCGCGGGCTGGAGGGCGCGCCCCATCTGCGCCGCAACGGCATCTCGTTGGCCAACCTGACCGCCCCGCGCCTGGTCTTCGCCGGCTCCGCGCTGGACGCCGCGGCGGGCTTCCCCGCCAACGTGAACGTCGCCGCCGCCCTGGCGCTGGCCGGGATCGGACCGATCCGCACCCGGGTGGAAATCTGGGCCGACCCCACGATCACGCGCAACATCCACACGATCCGCGTGGAAGCCGAAGCCGCCCGCTTCACCATGACCATCGAAAACGTGCCCAGCGCTGACAATCCCCGCACCGGACGGATCACGCCGCTGTCGCTGCTGGCCTGCCTGCGCGGGCTGACGGGACCGCTGAAGATCGGCAGCTGAACCTCCGGCCCTTCACTCCGCCCGCGAAATATGGCCAGGATACCTGGCCGCCAGAACCCGCGGTCCCGCAACGCAAGGAGCGTCCATGTCCGGCACCTTCCCCAAGGTCAAAGCGCCATCCTGGCTGAACGAGTTCAAGGCCTTCATCATGCGCGGCAGCGTGGTGGATCTTGCGGTCGGCATCGTCATCGGCGTCGCTTTCACCGGCGTCGTCGGCAGCCTGGTGAAGGATATCCTCAATCCGCTGATCGGCGCGCTGATCGGCGGGATCGATTTCTCGAACGTGTTCGTGGCGCTGAACGGACACCACTACGCCACGCTGGCCGAAGCGAAGAAGGCCGGCGCCGCAACGCTGAATTTCGGGCTGTTCATCAACGCCATCATCCAGTTCCTGATCGTCAGCTTTGCGATCTTCTGGATCATCAAGCTGCTGACCAAACTCAAGGTCCATACGCCCGCCGCGCCCGCCGGCCCCACGCCGACCGAGACGCTGCTGACCGAGATCCGCGACGCGCTCATCGCGAAGTGATCCGCGCGTTACGTACCGGGCTGGCGCTGGCGCTGGCCGGCCTCGCCGGCTGCACCGCGCTGCCCGGCGGCGGATTCCGCATCGGCGCGGCCTGCGGCATCGGCCGCGTCGGAATGGTGCCGGTCACCGCGCGCGACGGGTTGCTGTTCGTCTCCGCCCGCATCGATCACCACCCGATCCGGCTGGTGCTGGACACCGGCGCGCAACGCACCCTGCTGACCGAAACCACGGTCCATCGGCTCGGCCTGACAACCGACCCGCATCACGGCACCAGCACCTTCGGCATCGGCGGCCATACCACCGCCTTCGATGCCAAAATCGCCCGCTTCACCCTGGCCGGCATCCCCATGCCCCTGAAGCTGGTCACCGTCGGCCGGTTCCGCCTGTCCGCATTGCACGGCGAGGCCGCCGGCATGTTGGGCGCGGATATCCTGACCCGCTACGGCATCGACCTCGATGCCGCCGCCGGTCACATGGTCCTGTATGACAACCCCGGCTGCCACCTGGCCGGCCCGCCGTGGCAGGGCGAGGCGGTCGCCCTGCCCGGGATCCGCACCGGCATCAACCGCCTGCAACTGCCGATCGCGGTCAACGGCACTACCGGCCTCGCAACCCTCGATACCGGCGCCCAAACCACCGCCGTCAGCCTGGGCCTTGCGACGCGCGCGGGCGTGACACCCGACGCACTCGCCACCGACCGCTACGCCATCGCCCGCGGCGCCGCCCCCGGCGCGGTGCGCGTGCGACTGCAACAATTCCGCACCCTGCAAGTCGGCCCCTGGCTCGCCCGCGATCCCATCCTGCCCATCCTGCCCTTGCCCGAAGGCGTCGGCGACGGCCTGGTCGGCGAAGACTTCCTGCTCCACCGCCGCGTCTGGCTCTCCTTCGCCGCGTCGCAAATGTTCGTCTCCGTGCATTAGGCCAAGCCCGAGCCGTGATATGCTGAGGGGTGGAGGTTGGTGTGGTGTGAGGCGAGAAAGGCCAGGGGGGCGCTGCCCCCTGGACCCCCGCCAAGGGTAGGCCCTTGGAACCCGTCCCTTTGGTTCGGAGTGGGTGGGGGTCCAGGGGACCCATCCCCTGGCGGGGGTCCAGGGGGCAGCGCCCCCTGGCCTTGCTTGCCTCACACCACACCACCCCCACCCGCCGGCATTCCGCCGCTCGGGCTTGGCCTAATGCACGGAGACGGTCATGTGTGGCGTGGCGGGGGTGCTGGACCTGATCGGGGCGCGGGATGTTGGCGGGGCTTTGCTGCGGCGGATGACGGCGGCGTTGGCGCATCGGGGGCCGGACGGGGATGGGTTTCATGAGGCGCCGGGGGTAGCGCTGGGGCATCGGCGGCTGGCGATCGTGGATCCGCGTGCCGGGCAGCAGCCGATGTATTCCGCGGATGGCTCGGTTGCCATCGTCTACAACGGCATGATCTATAATTTCCAGTCGTTGCGCCCGCGGCTGGAAGCGCTGGGGCATGTTTTCCGCACGAATTGCGATACCGAGACGATCCTGCATGCCTGGGCGGCCTGGGGGCCGGCGTGTCTGGCCGAGCTGGATGGGATGTTCGCGTTTGCGTTGTGGGATGCGCGGCGCGGGGAATTGTTTCTGGCGCGCGATCGGCTGGGCAAGAAGCCGGTTTATTATGCGGTGACCGGGGACGGGCGATTCGTATTCGCTTCGGAGCTGGCGGCGTTGCGGATGGAACCGGACGTGGGGCGGTCGGTGGCGCCCGAGGCAGTGGCGGATTTCTTCGCCTATGGTTTCGTGCCTGATCCGGGCACGATCTATCGTGACGTGTTCAAGCTGGCGCCGGGGCATTTTCTGCGGTTGCGCCGGGGCGGCGGGATGGCGGCGCCGGAGCGCTATTGGCGTCCGCGGATCGTGCCGATCGCGGTGGGTGAGGCGGAGGCGGCGGAGCAGGTGCGGGCGCGGCTGCGCGCGGCCACCGATGTGCGGCTGATTGCCGATGTGCCGTTGGGGGCGTTCCTGTCGGGGGGCGTGGATTCCTCGGCCGTGGTGGCGATGGCGGCAGAGCTGCGAGCGGGGATCGACACGTTCACGATCGGCTTCCCGGGTGCCGAGGACGAGACCCCGTACGCCGCGATGGTGGCCGCCCGGTACGGCACCACGCAGCATGTGGAGGCGGCCGAGGCGGTGGATTTCATCGATGCCGCGCGCGCGCAGGGGCGGATTTTCGGCGAGCCGTTCGGCGATCAGTCCGCCGTGCCCACGTATCGCGTCTGCGCGCTGGCGCGTCGGTTCGCGACCGTGGCGATCTCGGGCGATGGCGGAGATGAGGTGTTCGCGGGGTATCGCCGCCATCGCTGGCATCGTCTGGTGGAGGGGGCGCGGGCGGTGCTGCCGGCATCGGTTCGGCGCGGCGTGGTGGGGCGGCTGGCGGCGGTGTATCCGAAGCTGGATCGCGCGCCGCGATGGTTGCGCGCGCGCCACACGCTGACCGAACTCAGCCTGGACAGCGCGCTGGGCTATTACCGGACTTTGGTTCGTGTGCAGGACGAAGCGCGGGCCGCCTTGTTCGCGCCCGGCCTGAGCGCCGCGCTGGACGGATACGATCCGGCGGCGCGCGTCGGGGCATTGATGGCCGAGAGCGGGACCGAGGACCCGCTGGCGCAGGCGCAGTATGTGGATCTGGCGCTGTGGTTGGCGGGCGGGATGCTGACCAAGGTGGATCGCGCCAGCATGGCGCATGGGCTGGAGGTGCGCGCGCCGTTCCTGGACCACCGCCTGGTGGAATGGGGGTTGTCGCTGCCGGCCGCATTGAAGCTGCGCGGCGGCGAGGGGAAATACCTGCTCAAGCGCGCGCTGGAGCCGCTGCTGCCGCGCGCGGTTCTGTATCGTCCGAAACAGGGTTTCGCGATGTCGCTGGCTGGGTTGTTCCGGCGCGAGATGCCGCGGCTGCGGGCGCGGCTGGCGGGGCCGGGTTTGGGCGATTGCGGATTGTTCCGGATGGCCGCGGTGACGCGGCTACTGGACCAGCACGAGGCCGGGCGGTTCGATCATAGCCTGGCGCTGTGGCAGCTGCTGGTGTTCGAGGGGTTCGTTGCTTCGGAGCTATCGGGCGAGATGGTGGCGGCGGCGTAGCGGGCGCAGCCCCGTCACGCGCAGATCAAGCGGGTTGCGTGCGCGCCAGCCGCGCGTACACGTCCTTGTAGCCCGCCGCGGCCACCGGCCAGACGCGTTGTTCCGTCACGAACCGCCGTGCTTGCGCCCGCATCGCGTCATGCCGCGGCGCCGCCGCGATCGCGTCGGCAACGCGCCGCGCCAGCGCCGCCGGATCGTCGGCGGCGAACAGGAACCCGGTCACGTCGTTTTCGATCAGTTCGCGGTGCCCGCCGACATCCGAGGCCAGCACCAGGCGTCCCTCGGCCATCGCTTCCAGCGGTTTCAGCGGCGTGACCAGCTCGGTCAGCCGGATGCGCCGGCGCGGCAGCACCAGGAAATCCACCAAATCGTAGTAGCGCGTCACCTGATCGTGCGGCACCCGGCCGGTGAAGCGCACCGCGTCCCCGAGCGGTGCCGCCGCCGCGCGCAACGCGGCCTCCATCGGCCCGCCGCCGACCAGCAGCAGCGCGATCTCGGGGTGCGCGGCGCGGATCGCGGGCATCGCCGCCAGCAGCAGGTCCAGCCCTTCGTAGTGGTAGAACGAGCCGATGAACCCCAGCACCGTCCGCCCGGTCAGGCCGAGCGAGGCGGCCAGCGCCGGGTCGGGCGCGCGGGCATCGGCCAACCGGGCGGGATCGACCGCGTTCGGGACCACGGCCAGTTTCGCGTCCGGGATTCCCCGCCCGGTGATCTCGGCGCGCATCGCCTGGCACAAGGTGACCACCGCGTCGGCCTGGCGCATCAGCCTGGTTTCCAGCGCGCGGGTGATCCGGTAGCGGGCGCTGCCCTTGGTGGTGTGACCCAGATCGACGGCCGCGTCTTCCCACAGCCCGCGTAGTTCATAGACCATCGGCAGGCCGGCGCGGCGCGCGGCCCATAGCGCGGGGTAGCCGGCCAGCAGCGGCGAATGCGCATGAACGATGTCGGGGGCGGTGGCGCGAATCACCGCATCCAGGCGGCGCGAGAGGGCACGCATCTCGGCGATCTCGCGCAAAATCGGCGCGCGGGTGACGGTGTGGGGGGTGCGGTGGAACTCCCAGCCATCGACTTTGTCGAGGTCCGGCGTGCCGGCGTTATGGCGCGGGCCGGTCACCTGCACCGTATGCCAGCCGAAGCCGCGCTGCGCGTTCAGCAGGCCGAGGCTGCGGAACACATAGCCGCTTTGCAGCGGCAGCGCGTGGTCCAGCACATGCAGGATGGTGAGGGGGGAGGAGATGGCCGGCTCCGGAACGTGGGACGAAGATGGTATCGCCCAGGGATGGGGGCGCGGGCAACCGGGGCGTGCCCGATCCGATCCGGACCGGCCGGCTTTACTCCGTCTCGCGATCTGCCACGCTGATCTTTCGCCAGGGGAGGTCCGCCATGCCCGAGCTTGCCGGTCAGATCGCGCTTGTCACCGGCGCCAGCCGCGGAATTGGCCGGGCGGTGGCGCTGGCCTTCGCTGCCGCCGGCGCGGATATCGGGTTCTGCCATCTGGACGATCCCGCCACCGCCGCCGCGACCGAGGCCGAGATTGCGGCCTGCCGCGCCCCCCAGGATATGTCAGCCGGCGCCCGGGTGCTGGCGCGTCGCGTGGACGTGGCGGATCTGCCGGCCCTGCGCGCCTTCGCCGCCGAGGTCGCCCGCCGCCTGGGTCCCATCGACATCCTGGTCAACAACGCCGGCATGAACATCCGCCGCCGGTTCGAGGACTATACGGAAGCCGAATTCGACCGTCTGCTCGACGTGCATCTGCGGGCGACGTTCTTTCTTGCTCAGGCGGTCTATCCGGCGATGTGCGCGCGCGGTTCCGGCTGCATCATCAACATCGCCTCGCAGCAGGCACTGACCGGATCGGCGGGCGCGGTGCCGTATTCCGCCGCCAAGGCCGGTATTCTGGGTTTCACCCGCGCGCTGGCGCGTGAGGCCGCGCCGCGCGGCGTGCGCGTGAACGCGATCGCCCCGGGCCCGATCGAGACCGATCTTCTGGCCGGCAACTCGGAACAATGGCGCACCGCGTTCCGCGCGCGCCTGCCCGCCGGGCGCTTCGGCCGCCCGGACGAGATCGCCGCCACCGCCCTGTTGCTCGCCGGGCCGTCCGGCGGCTTCTATGTCGGCGCCTGCCTGTCGCCCAATGGCGGCGACGTGATGCATTGAATCGGAGACCAGGATGCCCCCCACCGTTGCCGTGATTGCCCCTGGCGCCATGGGCAGCGCCGTCGCCGCCTGCCTCACGGCGCGAGGGGTGGAGGTGCGGACGTCGTTGCTGGGTCGCTCCGACGCCTCCGCCGCGCGCGCCCATCTTGCCGGGATGCGCGGGGTCGATGACGCCGCCGTCGCCGCGTGCGACATCATCCTGTCGATCGTGCCGCCGGGGGAGGCCACGGGCCTGGCGCGGCGTCTGGCGCCGGTGCTGAGCGCGGCGCGGCGCAAGCCGGTCTATGTCGATGCCAACGCGATCGCGCCGGCGACGGTTGCGCGCATCGCCGGCCTGCTGGCAGCCACCGGCTGCGGCTTCGTCGATGGCGGCATCATCGGTCCGCCGCCGCAGCCCGGGTCCACCACGACGCGGATGTATCTCTCCGGCCCCGAATCCGCCCGCGCGGCGGTGCTGGGGGACTGGGGTCTGGCGACGCCGGTGCTGGATGGGCCGGTCGGCTTCGCCTCGGCGATGAAGCTGTCCTATGCCGGGATCACCAAGGGGTTCACCGCGCTGGGCGCGATGATGCTGCTGGCGGCGACGCGCGCGGGCACCGATGCCGCGTTGCGCGCCGAGCTTGCGCGGAGCCAGCCGCAGCTGCTGACCTGGCTCACCCGCCAGGTGCCGCGGATGCCGGACAAGGCGTATCGCTGGGTGGCGGAGATGGAAGAGATCGCGGCCTTCACCGGCGCCGACCCCGCCGCCGCCACATCCTTTGCCGCCGCGGCGCGGTTGTACGAGCGTCTCGCCGCCGATCACGCAAGCGCGGGGCCGGAGACGGCGGCGCTGACCCAGTTCCTGTCCTGATCGGTCGGGCGGGTGTGTCGGCGACGGGCCGGCCGCGCCGTTACGGCATCGCCCCCATCCCGCGACCTACGCCCGCTTGTCACGTTCCGACCGCCCCTGGAGATTCCCCATGCACGGCATCCACCGCCTCCCCGATATGGACCGCGTGGTCTATGGCGAAGCCTTCGATCAGGCTGCGGCGCGCGAGTGCGAACGGCTCGACGCCCGTGCGGCCTTCGCGCTGGTCTCCGCCACCATCGCGCGTGAGACCGACCTGCTGGACCGGCTGCGCGCCGCGCTCGGCAACCGTCTCGCCGGTGTCTGGACGCGCATGGGCGCGCACACGCCGCGCCCGGATGTCGTGGACGCGGCCAACGCCGCCCGCGCGGTGGGCGCCGATCTGCTGATCACGCTGGGCGGCGGATCGCAGACCGACGCGGCGAAGATGGTCGGGCTCTGCCTTGGCAACGGCGTGACCGCGCCCGCGGAGCTGGATGCGTTCCGTGCCCGGATCGAGGCCGATGGCCGCACCACGCGCCCGCCGGTGCACCCACCGGGCGTGCGCGCGATCGCGATCCCCACCACGCTCTCGGCCGGGGAATACACCGCCTTCGCCGGCTGCACGGACCCGGTGCGCGGGGTGAAGGAAAGCTACGGCCAGGCGCTGATGATGCCGCGCGCGGTGATCCTGGACCCGGAGATCACGTTGCGTACGCCCACCTGGCTGTTTCTCTCCACCGGCATCCGCGCCGTCGATCACGCGGTGGAGGATCTGTGCGCGGTGAATGCGCAACCTTTTTCCGACGGCACCTCGTTGCACGCGCTGCGGCTGCTTGCGCGTGGGCTGCGCGCGGTCAAGCGCGATCCCGCCGACTTCGCCGCGCGGCTGGACTGCCAGCTGGGGGCCTGGATGTCGGTGGTGGGATCGCAGAACGGCGTGGCGAAAGGCGCCAGCCACGGCATCGGCCATGTCCTGGGCGGCACCGCCGGCGTGGCGCATGGCTATACCTCGTGCATCATGCTGCCGCCGGTGCTGCGCTATAACGCCGGCGTCACCGCCGAACGCCAGGCCTGGGCGGCGGAGGCGATGGGACGCCCCGGCATCGCCGCGGCCGATGCGGTGGCGGAACTGGTCGCCGAGCTTGGCCTGCCCGGCCGGCTGCGCGATGTCGGCGTGCCAGCCGAGTTGCTGGATCGGATCGCCCAGGAATCGATGCATGATCGCTGGGTGCATACCAACCCGCGCCGCATCGCGGGGCCGGCGGATGTGCGCGCGCTGCTGGACGCGGCCTGGTGATGATCCTGGGATCGTTCTGGATCGCGCTGGCGATCAAGGCCGCGTTCACCGCCTGCGTGGTGGTTGGCGCGCTGGCTGCCGCCGAGGCCGCTGGCCCGTTCTGGGGCGGGCTGATCGCCAGTTTCCCGATCTCCGCCGGCCCCGCCTATGTTCTGCTGGCGCTGCAACACGGCCCGCGCTTCATCGCCGCCTCGGCGCTGGAGAGCTTCGCGATCAATGCCGGCACCTGGCTGTTTCTGCTGGTCCTGATCCGGCTGGCCCCGCGCGTGCGCTGGCCGTGGGCGCTGGGGGGCGCGCTTGGGACCTGGCTGGCGGCGGCGGCGGTGATCCAGGCGCTGCCCTGGACGGCCGGGACGGCGCTGGCGTTGAACCTGCTGCTGCTGGGCGCCGCGCTGGGGCTGACGCGCGGGCACGGGCAGCCGGTGGGGACGGCGCCGCGCGGCGTGCGGCGGTGGTTCGATCTGCCGCTGCGCGCATTGCTGGTCGCGACCCTGGTGACCACCGTGGTGACCGGCAGCCGGGTCCTGGGGCCGCGCTTCACCGGGCTGGGGGCGGTGTTCCCGATTGCGTTCTCCTCCCTCGGGTTGTTGGCGCTGACGCGGCTGGGTGGGGCGACCACGGCGGCACTGATGGCGAGCGCCCTGCGTGCGCTGCCCGGCTTCGCGCTGGCGCTGCTGGTGCTGCATCTGGGCGCAATGCGGTTCGGATCGTTTCCGGCGATGGGGATGGCGCTTGGGGTCAACGCGCTCTGGGCGTTGGGGGTGCTGGCGCGGCGGCGGCGGGCGATGATGTCCGCTCCCGCGCTGGTCCCGGTGCGCGACATGGGCGGGCGATGACGCGCGCGCGGGGGGCTGGTACACTCCGCGCCCGCGTCCGTCCGGAGCCTGCCATGTCCACCCTTGCCTCGATGACCGGATTCGCGCGTGCCGAGGGCACCGAAGACGGTCTGGCCTGGGCGTGGGAGCTGCGCTCGGTGAACGGCCGCGGGCTGGATGTTCGGCTGCGCCTGCCCACCGGGTGGGACCAGCTGGAGCCGGGTCTGCGCGACGCCGCCGGCCAGGTGCTCCGCCGTGGCAATGTCAACGCCACGCTGACGTTGAAACGCGAAACCGACGCCGTGCCGACCCCCGATCCCGCCGCCTTGTCGCGGCTGCTGGAACTTGCCCTGGCGCTGGCCGCGCGCATTCCCGGCTGTCAGCCGCCGCGGGCCGAAGGTCTGCTCGCGCTCCCCGGCGTGCTGCGCGCCGCCAGCGCCGAGGCCATGCCGTCCGATGCCGCCCTGGCCGATGCCGCGCTGGCCGCGCTGCGCCGCGGTTTCGCCGATGCACTCGCCGCCCTGACCCAAGCCCGGCGCGAGGAAGGCGCCCGCCTGGGTGCCACGCTCCGCATCTTGCTGGACGAAATTGCCACGCTCCATGCCGCCGCGGCCGCCGAGGCTGCCGATCAGCCCGCCCGCCATCGCGCCCGCCTGATGGAGACCGTCGCCGCCCTGCTTGGCGAATCCCCCGCCCTGCCGGAAGAGCGCATCGCCCAGGAAGTGGCCCTGCTGGCAAGTCGTTCCGATGTGCGTGAGGAGCTGGACCGCCTGGCCAGCCACATCGCCGCCGCCCATGCCCTGATCGCCGAGACCGGCGCGGTCGGCCGCCGCTTCGACTTCCTGGTCCAGGAGTTCAACCGCGAGGCCAACACGCTCTGTTCCAAATCCGCCTCCGCCGCGCTGACGGCGACCGGCCTGAAGCTGAAGGCCGCGATCGAGCAGCTGCGCGAGCAGGTGCAGAATATCGAATGACCCCGCCGGAAATGATCCCGTTGATGCGGCGCGGCGTGTGTCTGGTCCTGGCGGCGCCGTCCGGTGCCGGCAAGACCACGCTGGCGCGCGCGCTGCGGGCGCGGGAGCCGGGGCTGGAGGTTTCGGTCAGCGTCACCACGCGCGCCCCGCGTCCTGGCGAACGCGACGGGGTGGACTATCATTTCCGCACTCAGGCGCAGTTCGACGCGCTGGTGGCCGGGGACGGGATGGTGGAATGGGCGCGGGTGCTGGGCCGCGATTGCTACGGCACGCCGCGCGCGCCGGTGGAAGCGGCGCTGGCGGCCGGGCGGGACATGCTGTTCGACATCGACTGGCAGGGATTCCGCAGCCTGCGCGCGGCCCTGCCCGGCGACGTGGTGGGGGTGTTCATCCTGCCGCCGTCACGCGCCGCGCTGGCCGCGCGGCTGGCCGGGCGCGGCACCGATACGCCCGAGGAGATTGCCCGCCGCATGGCCCGCGCGGCCGGCGAAATGGCCCATGCCGGCGAATTCGATCATGTCGTCATCAACGACGCCTTGGACGCGGCGGTGGCGGCGGTGGCGGCGATCCTGGCCGCGGCGCGCACCGCGACCCCGCGCGCCGTCGGGTTGGGCGGGTTCGTGGCGGGGATTGCAGGTGCGGGCAACTGGAGCGGGTGAAGGGAATCGAACCCTCGTGTGCAGCTTGGGAAGCTGCCGTTCTACCATTGAACTACACCCGCACCGGGCCGGGCATTCATACCGGCGCCCGCTTGACGGTGCAATCCGCCTCGCCGTAAAATCCGATCCGGCGGTCCCCCGCCCCTCGTGATTTGTCCGGCCGGATTGCGGCGAGGTGAAACAAGCGCGCTAAAGAGGCCCGCGATCGCCCGCGCCCCGCGTGCGCCGCACCCTCGATGGCCGGCCCCATGTTCAGCAAGGGCCGCACCCATGACACACCCGTACCGCCCCGCCACCGCCCTGATCCACGGCGGCACCACTCGCACCCCCTATGGCGAAACCGCCGAGGCGTTGTTCCTCACCTCCGGCTATGTCTATGACAGCGCCGAGCAGGCCGAGGCGACCTTCACCGGCGCCGTCCAGCACTACCAGTATTCCCGCTTCGGCAACCCGACGGTCGCCATGCTGGAAGCCCGCCTGGCCGGGATCGAGGGCGCGGAGGCCTGCCGCGCCACCGCCACCGGCATGGCCGCGGTCCATGCCGCGCTGCTGTCGCATCTGAAAACCGGCGACCGGGTGGTGGCCTCGCGCGCCTTGTTCGGCTCCTGCCACTGGATCGTGTCCACCCTGCTGCCGCGCTACGGGATCACCTCCGAATTCGTCGATGGCGGCGATCTGGCGCAGTGGCGCGCGGCGCTGGATCGCCCCGCAGCGCTGGTGCTGCTGGAGACGCCGTCCAACCCGATGCTGGAGATGGTCGATCTGCGCGCCGTCTCCGCCCTGGCGCACGCCGCCGGCGCGCTGGTGGTGGTGGACAACGTGTTCGCCACGCCGCTGTTGCAGCAGCCGCTGGCACTGGGCGCGGATGTGGTGGTGTATTCCTGCACCAAGCATATCGACGGCCAGGGCCGCGTGCTGGGCGGCGCGGTGCTGGGGCCGAAGAAATGGGTGGAGGAGACGTTGCAACCCTTCATCCGCAACACCGGGCCATCGCTGTCCCCGTTCAACGCCTGGCTGCTTCTGAAAGGGTTGGAGACTTTACGCCTGCGGGTGGACGCCGCCTGCCGGTCGGCCGCCGAACTGGCCGATTTCCTGGCCGCGCATCCCGCCCTGCGCCGGGTCTGGTACCCGACGCGGGCCGACCATCCGCAGCATGCGCTGGCGACGGCGCAGATGACTGCCGGCGGCACGATGGTGACGTTCGAGGTCGCGGGCGGCAAGGACGCCGCCTTCGCGGCGATGAACCGGTTCCGGCTGATCGCCGTGTCGAACAACCTGGGCGACACGAAATCCCTGGCCACGCACCCGGCCACCACGACGCATATGCGGATCGGCGCCGAGGAACGCGCGAAACTGGGCATCACCGACGGGGTGATCCGGCTGTCCGTGGGATTGGAGGACGTGGCGGATCTGCGGGAGGATCTGGCGCAGGCGCTGGCCGCGCAGTAACCAACCCCCAACGCACCCGGGAGTGACCCAGATGATCATCGACTGCCATGGCCATTACACCACCGCGCCAAAGGCGTTGGACGACTGGCGCGACCGCCAGATTGCCGCGCTGTCCGCGCCCGGGACGGGGCCGAAGGCGTCCGAGCTGAAAATCTCCGACGACGAGATTCGCGCCAGCATCGCCGGCAACCAGCTGCGGATGATGCAGGAGCGCGGCCACGACCTGACCATCTTCTCCCCGCGCGCCAGCTTCATGGCGCATCATATCGGGGATTTCTCCACCTCCTCGGTATGGGCGGGAATCTGCAACGAGCTCTGCTACCGCGTGGCGCAACTGTTCCCCGACCATTTCATTGGCGCGGCGATGCTGCCGCAATCGCCTGGCGTGGACACGCGCACCTGCATCACCGAGCTGGAACGCTGCGTGAAGGATTACGGCTGCGTGGCGATCAACCTGAACCCCGATCCGTCCGGCGGGCATTGGAAGGAACCGCCGCTGACCGACCGGCACTGGTATCCGATCTACGAGAAGATGGTCGAATACGACATCCCGGCGATGATCCATGTCAGCACCAGCTGCAACGCCTGTTTCCACACCACCGGCGCGCATTACCTGAACGCCGATACCACCGTCTTCATGCA